>CAXSES010000004.1:0-13334 GCA_964236225.1 uncultured Acetobacteraceae bacterium | reverse complement strand
ATGGTGCCAACGATGACATGAAAACCGTGGAAGCCGGTGGCAAGAAAGAAAACAGAAGGATAGATTCCGCCCCCATTGAACTTGAATGGCGCATCGGAATACTCAAGCGCCTGGCACCCCGTGAACGCCATGCCCAGAAGAACCGTGAAGCCGAGGCCCATGATGAGAGACCTGCGGTTGCCGTGCAGCAAGCTATGGTGCGCCCAGGTCACGGTAGTGCCGGACAGCAGCAACAGCATCGTGTTCAGGAACGGCAGGTGGAACGGGTCAAAGGTCCGGATGCCTTCGGGCGGCCACATCGGCACAGCCGCACCTGCGACGTGGCTTGGATACAAGGCGAAGTGAAAGAACGCCCAGAAGAAGCTGACGAAGAACATCACTTCCGAAGCGATGAAGAACAGCATGCCGTACCGGAGCCCAAGGCGAACGACAGGGCTGTGCAGCCCCGGAGTGCGGGACTCGCGCAGCACGTCCAACCACCACAGGGCAGCGACCAGAACTGTGCCAACCAGGCCGGCACCAAGCACCCAGTAATCGCCATAATGCGCCGCGAAGATGATCCCCAGCACGATGAGCCCGGCGCCCATGGACGCACAGATCGGCCACGGGCTCGGATCGACGATATGATAGGGTTGACGCAACCCCGAATTGGCTTTCGGCGCCGCGTGCTGGATATCCATGCTCATCCGCCTCCATCCCTAGACATATCGCAACCTGTACTGCGCATCCAGAGCACAAGATCCGCTTGCCGCATCCAGACTAGGCATGCGTCAGCTTGACGATGGAGATTGCATAGAACAAGGCAGCGATTCCGACAAGCACCACAAGAAGGGCGATGTTGCGGCCACGGCGTTTCCTGACGAACTCGGCGGCTTGCCTCTGGGACATCGCAGGTGGGTCAATGTCGTCCACGCGCTACATCAACCTATGCATCTGTCAATCGCCAGGGCAGTGAACAATATGGCAAGATAAGCCAGAGAGTAGCGGAACGTCGCACGCGCCGCAGCGTCCTTGGTCAGGCTTTTCCCATCATCCGGACCGCCATCAACCAGGACGCGCCAAGCGCATACCAGGAACCCGACGCCAAGTGCCAGTGCCGCCAGTCCGTAGATCATCCCTGCAAGCCCGAACGCCCAAGGCAGCAACGAAACCGCTACCAGCCCCAGCGTGTAACCCATGACATGCCGCCGTGTGGAACGCGCACCGCACACCACCGGAAGCATCGGAACACCTGCGCGTTCGTAGTCTCCACAGGCATATAGCGACAGCGACCAGAAATGCGGCGGGGTCCAGACGAACACGATGAGGAACATCAGCACCGGAAGCAGACCGATGTTCCCGGTCACAGCGGCCCAGCCGATCACCGGGGGGAACGCGCCCGCGGCTCCGCCAATGACGATGTTCTGCACCGTGCGCCGCTTGAGCCACATCGTGTAGATGAACACGTAGAAAGCGATCGACCCCGCCAACACGGCCGCCGCAAACGCGTTGGTTGCCAGCGCCATTGTGAGCACCGAGGCCGAAGCCAGCATCACGCCGAAGCAGAGCGCCTCGTCAGCCCCGATCCGACCGGCGGGAATCGGCCGGCCAGCCGTACGACGCATGACGGCATCGATGTCCCGATCGTACCACATGTTGATGACGCCAGCGGCGCCGGCGCCCACCGCGATGCACAAGACAGCGGTGAAGCCCAGAACCGGATTCAGGTGCCCCGGCGCAAGCACCAGGCCGATGGCGCCGGTGAACACCACCAGCGTCATCACCCTGGGCTTAAGCAGCGCGAACCAGTCGCGCCACCCTACCGTCATGTCATCCAGAACGGCAGGGCTGTCGTTGGAAGCCAGATCGATCTGCATCACCGGACCCGAGGCAGCTCCTCGAAGGTGTGGAACGGCGGCGGCGAGCTGACCGTCCACTCCAGGGTGGTCGCACCCTCGCCCCAGTAGTTCGCCGGCAGCGTCTTCGGCGACATGAACGTCTTGTAGCAGACGAACAGGAAGATCAGCACAGAGAGCCCGCTGATGTAGGCGCCGAACGACGCAACAGCGTTCCATCCCGCAAAGGCGTCCGGATAATCCGGATACCGCCGCGGCATGCCGGCCGCACCGAGGAAATGCATCGGGAAGAAGGTGATGTTCACGCCAACGAACGTCACCCAGAAATGCACCTTGCCCCAGAACTCCGGATACTGGTGCCCCGAAATCTTGCCGATCCAGTAGTAGAATCCGGCAAAGATCGAGAACACCGCACCCAGCGACAGGACGTAGTGGAAATGCGCCACCACGTAGTAGGTGTTATGCAGCACCTGGTCGACGCCGGCGTTGGACAGCACCACGCCGGTGACGCCACCAACGGTGAACAGGAAGATGAAGCCGATCGCCCACAGCATCGGGGTCTTCAGCTCGATCGATCCGCCCCACATCGTCGCAATCCATGAGAAGATCTTGATGCCGGTCGGGACCGCGATGATCATCGTCGCCGCCATGAAATAGGCGCGCGTATCCACGGAAATGCCCGAGACGAACATGTGGTGCGCCCACACCACGAACCCGACCACGCCGATTGCCACCATGGCATACGCCATGCCGAGATACCCGAAGATCGGCTTGCGGCTGAACGTCGAGATCACATGGCTGACGATCCCGAAGCCCGGCAGGATCATGATGTAGACCTCCGGATGCCCGAAGAACCAGAACAGGTGCTGGAACAGCACCGGATCGCCGCCGCCCTGCGGATCGAAGAATGCAGTGCCGAAGTTGCGGTCGGTGATCAGCATGGTGATCGCGCCGGCCAGCACCGGCATCGACAGCAGCAGCAGGAACGCCGTCACCAGCATGGACCACACGAACAGCGGCATCTTGTGCAGCGTCATGCCCGGCGCGCGCATGTTGAAGATCGTGGTGATGAAGTTGATCGCGCCCAGCAGCGACGACACGCCCGCCAGATGCAGCGCGAACAGCGTCATGTCCATGCCGGGACCCGACTCGTAGGTGCTGTTCGACAGCGGCGGATACAGCGTCCACCCGGTGCCCGACTCGCCCAGCAGCAGCCCGGCCATCACCAGCGCGAACGCCGGCACCAGCAGCCAGAAGCTGATGTTGTTCAGCCTGGGGAACGCCATGTCCGGCGCCCCGATCATGATCGGCACGAAGTAGTTGCCGAACCCCCCGAACGTCGCCGGCATGACCGTGAAGAAGATCATGATCAGCCCGTGGGCGGTGACGATCGTGTTCCACTCCTGGCCGCTGCCGACCACTGTGCCGCCGGGATGCTGGAGCTGCGCCCGCATGATCATAGACAGGATGCCGCCGATCACGCCGGCGCACACCGCGAAGATCAGATAGAGGGTGCCGATGTCCTTGTGGTTGGTGCTGAACAGCCAGCGCGCCACGAAGCCCGGCGTGTGGTCGTGATGGCCATGAGCGTCGTCATGGGTAGCTGCAGACATGTCCTGCTCCCTGTGCAACCGGGCCGAAGGCTCAGCGCGACTGATCGGTGGCGAGCGCAAGCCGGGTCGAGCCCGGCCGCTGCGCGTCGCTGAACTTGGTCTTCGCCTGGTCCAGCCAGGTCTTGTAGTCCGCCTCTGTCACTGCGTGGATCGAGATCGGCATGACGCTGTGGTTAGTCCCGCAGATCTGGTTGCACTCGCCATAGTAGTCGCCCGGCTCGTCCACCTTCACCCACGTCTCCACCGTGCGGCCCGGGATCGCGTAGCGCTGCACCCCAAGCGAGGGGATGAAGAAGCTGTGGATCACGTCGCCCGAGGTGGTCAGGATACGGATGTTCTTGCCAACGGGCAGCACGAGCTGATTGTCCGCCGAAAGCTGACGCATCATCCCGGGCTTCAGATCCTCCTGGGGCACCATGTAGCTATCGAAATGCAGATCGCCACTGTCCGGGTAGCCATATTCCCAGTACCACTGGTGCCCCGTCACCTTGATCGTCATGTCGGGGTTGTAGGTGCGGTCCTCGAAGTAGATCAGCCGGAACGAGGGAATCGCGATGATCACCAGGATCAGCACCGGCAGCACCGTCCAGGCGATCTCCAAGACCGTGTTGTGGCTGGTGCGGCCCGGCACCGGGTGCCGCTTGGCGTTGTAGCGCCAGCAGACATAGGCGAGCAGCCCCGCCACGAACACCGTGATCAGCACGATGATCCAGAGCAGCAGCTCGTTCAACGACTGCACGTTGCGCTCGACCGGGCTGTGCGCCGCCTGCATCCCGATCTGCCAGGGATGCGGGGCCTGCACGATCTGGGCGAAGCCGGCCGTGGGCGCACAGGCAGCCAGCACGGCGAAGGATGCGGCGAGGCGCCGCTGGAAAGCCTGCATAGGGTGGTTCGTCCTGCTTGCATGGCGCCCGGATCATGGGCGCCCGATGCTTAACCAGGACCCACCTATCGAACATGCAAGGGCAGATCAAGCAGATCGCGGAACCGGTGCGACCTTGTCAGCCCAGCCTGGCAGGCGATGGAGCGGGTGAAGGGAATCGAACCCTCGTATGCAGCTTGGGAAGCTGCCGTTCTACCATTGAACTACACCCGCGCTCCGGCCGCACCCGGTCGTGCCGTGGGCCTGTATAGGAACCGCTGGTTGACGATGCAATCCACCTGACCCTACCCTTTCGCGGCATCCGCCGCGTCCCTTCCGCAGGCACCCTCGACGACCTGCATGGCCGCTCGCGCCGCAAAAGCAGGCACCAGCGCCAAGCACTTTCGCCCCCCGCCGCCTTGCGCGCTGGGCAGTGGTACCAAAGCGTCTCCCCGGGAAGCCACCATGACCGAACCAGCCTACCGCCCCGACACCCTGCTCGTGCACGGCGGCATCCAGCGCACCTCTTTCGGCGAAACCGCCGAGGCCCTCTTCCTGACCTCCGGCTTCGTCTACGACGACGCCGCCCAGGCCGAGGCCACCTTCCAGGGCACCGTCTCGCACTACCAGTACAGCCGCTTCGGCAACCCCACGACCCAGATGCTGGAGGACCGCCTCGCCCTGCTGGAGGGCGCCGAGGCCTGCCGCGTCACCGCCACCGGCATGGCCGCGGTGCACGCCACCCTGCTCTCCCACCTCAAGGTCGGCGACCACCTGGTCGCCTCGCGCGCCCTGTTCGGCTCGTGCCACTGGATCGTCTCCACCCTGCTGCCCCGCTACGGCATCACCTCGGAGTTCGTCGACAGCGCCGACCTCGACGGCTGGCGCCAGGCGCTCTCCCGCCCCACGGCCATGGTGCTGCTGGAAAGCCCGTCGAACCCGATGCTCGAGATCCTCGACCTGCGCACGATCAGCGACCTCGCCCACGCCGCCGGCGCCCTGGTCGCCGTCGACAACGTCTTCGCCACCCCCCTGCTCCAGCACCCGCTGCAGCTCGGTGCAGACATCGTCATCTACTCCTGCACCAAGCACATTGACGGCCAGGGCCGCGTGCTCGGCGGCGCCGTCCTCGGAACGAAGAGCTGGATCGAGACCACGCTCCAGCCCTTCATCCGCAACACCGGCCCCAGCCTGTCCCCGTTCAATGCCTGGCTTCTGCTGAAGGGCATGGAAACCCTCTCGCTCAGGGTCCACGCCATGAGCCGCAGCGCCGCCATCCTCGCCGACCACCTGGCCGGCCACCCCGCCATCGCCCGCGTGCTCTACCCGAGCCGCGCCGACCACCCCCAGCACGCCTTGGCTCAGGCGCAGATGTCCTCCGGCGGCACCCTGATCGCCTTCGAGCTGGCCGACGGCAAGGACGCCGCGTTCCGCTTCATGGACGCCCTGCGTCTGATCGCCGTCTCCAACAACCTCGGCGACAGCAAATCGATGGTCACCCACCCCGCCACCACAACCCACATGCGCATCGGCGAGGCCGAGCGCCAGCGCCTGGGCATCTCCGACGGCGCCATCCGCCTTTCCGTGGGCCTCGAGGATGTCGAGGACCTTCGCGACGACCTGTCGCGCGGCCTGGCCGCCGTCGTCCACCGCCTCGCCGCCGAGTAGCGCCGAAGCCACCCGGCCTCGCAGCCGCCCAGCCCGCCGGCATCCCGCGCGTTCCCTCGTTCCTGCGACACGCGAACCAGTCTAGGCTGGCTGCAGGAGACACCCGCGATGCCCGACGAGTACAGCAGGACGACGCACGACATCCGTGTCAGCGTCCGCGCCTTCTACCTTGAAGACCAGTCCGATCCGGAGCAGGGCCAGTTCGTCTGGGCCTACCGGATCACCATCGAGAACCAAGGCCGCGAGACCGTGCAGCTCATGCGGCGGAGCTGGCTGATCACCGACGCCCAGGGCCGCACCGTCCAGGTCAACGGCGACGGCGTCGTCGGCGAGAAGCCGGTCCTGGAGGCGGGCGAGGCCTTCGAGTACACCTCCGGCACCCCTCTCCACACCCCATCCGGCTTCATGTCCGGCCAGTACCGCATGACCGTCACCACGACAGGTGAGCTGTTCGACGTCGAGATCCCGACGTTCAGCCTCGACAGCCCGCACCAGAACTCGCGCCTGCATTGACCGGGACCCACGCAGGCAGCCTGATCGGCAGGCAGGCCGGGCCCTGCCCAGACCCGCCAAAGGCCAGGACCTTTGCAAACCACCTGCTTGAAGTCGTGGACCCTCAAGGCTCGCCTTGAGCGGAGGTCCGGAGGCAGAGCCTCTGGCCTTCCTTGCCGTCCCCACGACATCGCAGCGCTGTCGGCCATCACTCCTGCCCCGCGCCGCCCCTGCGACGCAGCGGTCGGCGCAGCACCTGACCACACCGGGCAAACCCAGTCGCCACGAGGAATCCGTCGCCGCCGTCCCCCACGACGATCTCCAGCATGTCGCACCCGGCCGCCCTCGCCAGCCGGGAGGCCGATTTCAGCAGAAGCCGGCCGACGCCCCGCCCCCGGTCCTGTTCGCCCACCACCAGCACGTCGACCCGCGCCAGCGCCGCGTCGCTGATCACCCCCCGCGACCAGTGCAGCGCCACCACCCCGATCGCCGGGGCAAACCCCGTGGCGACCAGAACCGCACTGTCCCGCGACATGCGTTCCAGCCGCATGGCGACGGTCCTGGCCGCCACCGCCTCGCCGACCTCGCCCAGCAGGCCCGCGATGTCCGCGGCGTCGGACGGCGCTGCGGAGCGGACGTCCACGCCGCTCAGCCGTCCTCCCGCCACGGCCGACGCCGCCTACCCCACACCTCTGCGCTGCGGGTCGGCGATCGCCTCGCCCAGCCGCCGGCTCAGGAAGGCGGTCACCGCGACCTCCTCCGCCGTCAGGCCGTGGCCGTGGCCATCCAGCACCGCGTCCGCGCGCTGCTTCAGGCCCTCGATCAGGCTGCCATCCAGATACCCCTCGAAGATCGCCGGATGGATGTAGCACTTGCGGCAGATCGCCGGCGTGTTGCCGAGCTGCATCGCGACATGCTCGACGGCCCTGACCACGTTCTTCTTCGCCGCCGCCGCGGTGTCGAACTGCGCCAGCTCGTGCAGCGCCAGCGCCGCCAGGTTCGTCGCCGCCCACGTACGGAAATCCTTCGCCGTGATCTCCTCGCCGGTGATCTCGTGCAGGTAGGCGTTGACGTCCTGGCTGCCGATGCCGTGGCGCACCCCGTCATGGTCCTCGAACTGGAACAGCTCCTGGCCCGGCAGGTCCTCCAGCCGCGCGATGATCCCGGCCAAGCGGCGATCCTGCAGATCGACATGCCATTCGACCCCGTGCTTGGCCCGGAAATCCAGCACCACGTGGCTGCCCTTCACCCTGGCATGGCGATGGCGCAACGTGGTCAGGCCGAAGCTCTTGTTGGTCCTGGCGTATTCCTCGTTGCCGATGCGCGCCAGGGTGCGCTCCAGCAGCCGGACCACCACCGCCAGCACCTTCTGCCGTGGCAGGCCGTGCAGGCCGAGATCGCGCTCCACCTGCGCGCGGATGACCGGCAGCTTCCCGCCGAACACCAGCATCTTGCCGAACTTCGCCTCGTCGCGGATTTCGCGCCAGCGCGGATGGTAGCGGTACTGCTTGCGCCCCTTCGCATCCCGCCCGACCGCCTGGAGATGCCCGCGAGGGTCGGCACAGATCCAGACGTCGGTGTAGGCTGGCGGAATGGCCAGCGCCAGGATGCGGGCGATCTCGCCCGCCTCCGTGACCTCTTCCCCATCAGCCCGGTGAAAAGTCCAGCCATCCGCCACGGCCCTGCGGCTGATGCCGGCCCTGGAGTCGCTGACGTAATGCAGCCTGGCCGCCTTGGCGGCCGTACGCGGGTCAAGCAGCCCGTCCGCCTCGGTCTCCCGCGCCGCGGCACCGGCGACGTCGGCCGCAGAGCGTCCAACCCTCCCCGACGCCCCAGCCGCCTTGCGCCGCCCTGCCGTGCCCTGTCCCAATGCAGCCCCTGCCACCATTCTTCGCTCCCGCTCCTGCCCTCGATCAACTGGCCCCATCTTCGCCGCCCGGCAATTCCAAGCGCAGGAATGCCTTGCCGCGTTCCCTGGGGACCGGTAGAGACAAGGCCGAATCCAGCACGCAAAGGTTGAGCAGCACCCATGAGCATCGCCCGGGTGCGAAGCTTCGCCTTCTCCGGCATCGACGCGGTCCCCGTCGAGGTGCAGGTGCAGATCGCCGGCGGCCTGCCGGCCTTCCTGATCGTCGGCCTACCCGACAAGACCGTGGGCGAGGCGCGCGAACGGGTCCGCGCCACGCTGACCGCGATGGGTCTCGCCCTGCCGCCCAAGCGCGTGCTCATCAACCTGGCCCCAGCGAGCCTGCTCAAGGAAGGCAGCCACTTCGACCTGCCGATCGCGCTGTGCATCCTCGCCGCCATGGACATCCTGCCGCGTGAGGAGATCGGCGGCTACGCGGCCCTGGGCGAGCTGTCCCTGGACGGCTCCCTGCTGCCGGTTCCCGGCGTGCTGCCCGCGGCGATGAGCGCCTCCGAGCTGGACCTCGGCCTGATCTGCCCGGCCTCCCAGGGCGGCGAGGCGGCCTGGGCCGGCCGGATCGAGGTGCTGGCCTCCCCCGACCTGCTGGGCATCCTCAACCATTTCCGCGGCCAGCAGGTCCTCGCCCCTCCCCAGCCCGCCGGCCTGATGGAAAGCCCGCCCTCGCCCGACCTGTCCGACATACGCGGCCTGGAGACCGCCCGGCGCGCCCTGGAGATCAGCGCCGCCGGCAGCCACAACCTCCTGCTGATCGGCCCTCCCGGCGCCGGCAAATCCATGCTCGCCAGCCGCCTGCCCGGCCTGCTGCCCGACCTCACCCCCGCCGAGGCGCTCGAGGTCAGCATGGTGCACAGCGTCGCCGGCCTGCTGCAAGGCGGCCGCCTGGTCATGCGCCCGCCATTCCGCGAGCCCCACCACAGCGCCTCGCAGGCAGCCCTGTCCGGCGGCGGCCAGCGCGCCCGGCCGGGCGAGGTCAGCCTCGCGCACCGCGGCGTGCTGTTCCTCGACGAGCTTCCGGAGTTCCCGCCGCAGGCCCTCGAATCCCTGCGCGGCCCGGCGGAGAGCGGCTGCACCACCGTGTCGCGGGCCAGCGCCCACGTCACCTACCCCGCCCGCTTCCAGCTCGTGGCCGCGATGAACCCGTGCCGCTGCGGCCACCTCGGCAGCGCCGGCGGCGAATGCAGCCGCGCGCCCCGCTGCGGCGAGGACTACATGAACCGGATCTCCGGCCCCCTGCTCGACCGCATCGACCTGTCGCTGCACGTGCAGCCCGCGACCGGCCAGGAGCTGTCCAGAGGCCCGCCCGGCGAGTCGAGCGCCACGGTGGCGAGCCGGGTGCGCCAGGCGAGGAGCCGGCAGACGCAGCGCGGCGACAGCAGCAACGCCGAGGCCAATCCCGCCACGATCTCCCTGTCCGAGGCCGCCCGCACCCTGGTCGAGCAGGCCTGCGACCGGCTCAGGCTGTCGCCGCGAGGCTACACCCGGGTGCTCCGCGTCGCGCGCACCGTCGCCGACCTCGCGGAGGCCGCCATCGTGCAGCGCCAGCACGTGGCCGAGGCCCTGGCGTTCCGCATCCACGGCCGCAACTGACGAGGTCGCGCCCGTGAGGCTCCGCCCCCAAGTTGCAGCCCGCCAACCCGTCAGGAACAGCAGAGTGCGAACACTCCCACACCCGGCCTGCGGCCCGGCCCACAGCGTCACCGCCCTCGCCCTGGCGGCCGCCGCCCTGTGCGGCTGCGTGGGCCCGCAAAGCCGCATCGACGTCGCGGCCGAACAGCGCGCAGCCACCGACCCCGCCGCCCTGGCCAGGATCGCCGACACGGCGGCACAGGCCGGCGATGCCCAGGCGGCCGGCGTCTTCTACAGGCGCGCCGTGACCCTGGACCCCGGCAACATCGACATCCAGCTTCGCTACGCCCGCGCGCTGACCGCGCAGGGCCACGCCGACGACGCCATCGAGCAGCTGGCGCGGGTGCAGGCAGCGGCCCCGGAGAACCCGAGGGTGGCGGCGACGCTTGGCAAGCTCCTGGTGCTCGCCCATCGTGCAGGCCCTGCCACCGCGGTGTTCCGCGCGGCCCTGCGCAGCCATCCGAACGACGCGTCTCTGCTGGTCGGCCTGGGAGTCGCCCTCGACGCCGACCAGAACCCGGCGGCGGCGCAGGAGACGTATCGTCGCGTGCTCGCAGCCGAGCCGCACAGCACGGCGGCGCGCAACGACCTCGCATTGTCCCTTGCCCTGTCCGGGCACCCGACAGAGGCGCTGGAGCAGTTCCGGCTCCTGCGCGCAGACCTGTCGGCGTCCGGCGCCCCGCAATCGGCGCTCGCCACCGTGGCCGGCAACCTTGCCCTGACCTATGGCCTTCAGGGCGACATGCACAACGCGGCGCAGACCGCGGCCGCGTCGCTCACGCCCGCCGACGTCGCCGACAACCTGCGCTTCTACTCCGCGCTGGCCCCGGCGCCACCGCCCGTCGCCGGGCCGCCGAGGGCGCTGCCGCCCGCCCCGGCCATGTCGCCAGACAGACCGCCTTCCGCAGCCCCGCCCCCCGCCTGAGCGGGCGCCTGGCCCCCGCCGCCGGACGCCGCGTCCCCTCCGCCGGCGGAAGGCTGGCCAGCCGCCGCGCCGCCATGCTGCCAGCGCAGCACGGCCTGTGCGGCCCGTGCGCCATTGGCGGGCTCAAGCCGCGGCGGCGACACGAGATCGGCGGGATCGGCCACCATCGCGGCCAGGGCGTTCGCCTGGATGCAGGCCCCCAGGCTCGTCACGCTCCTCGACACCCCGCCATCCGGCCCCGCCGCCAGAGCCGACGAGCAATCCACCACATGCGCCCTCGTCCGGCTCAGCAGAACCGTGTCGCCGCCCCGGCCTTCTGCAAGGCTCACCAGGGCCGGACTCACCCCGAACCCAAGCAGCGTCTCGCGAACCGCCTCCGCACGGCGGGGGTCGCCGACGCTCACCAGCGCCCTGACCGAGCCATCCGGCTGCGGTCCGCTCAGCGACTCGACCGCGTTCCCCAGGGCCCGGCGCTCGATGCCGCCGTGCAGAGGCACCACGACCCGCTGCTCGACCAGGGTCACAGGAGGCGGCGCGCCGAGATCGATCGACGGGTCGTTGCACGCAGCCAGCCCAAGGAGCGGGACCCACGCCCATCGCGCGACACACCTCATCGCAGGGCCTCGTCCGTGAGGGTCATTCGAACAGGAACCCGGACTCGCCGCGCAGCCGGGGCATCCGCTCAGGATCGAAGCCAGGTCCCGCCCTGGCCGCAACCTGGCCCAGAAGCAGCCGCTCGACGTCGGAGGGCTGCCGGACGTAATCGGTCGGCAGCGCCGGCACCGCATCGACTGGCTTGACCGCGTAGGCCGTCACCACGATCACCAGCTCCGTCTCGTTGCGCTGGAACGAGGTGGAGCGGAACAGCGTGCCCAGGATCGGGATGTCGCCGAGCCAGGGAACCTTGGTCAGGTTGTTCTGCGCGTCGTTCTGGATCAGCCCGCCGATGGCGAAGCTCTGGCCGGAGGCGAGCTGCACGGTCGTCTGCGCGCGACGCGTCGTCAACGCCGGTATCGTGAAGCCGTTCTGCGTGAACGAGCCCGTGGTGCTGAGAGCGCTGACCTCGGGATTGACCTTCATGCTGATCATGCCGTCCGAGAGCACGGTCGGCGTGAAGCCGACGCTGATCCCAAACGTCTTGTAGGTGACGGTGGTGACGCCCAGCGCCTGCGAGATCGGGATCGGGTACTCGCCGCCGGCCAGGAACGTCGCCGGCTCGCCCGACGTGGTGGTCAGGTTCGGCTCCGCCAGCATCGTCACCAGACCCTCGCTGGCCATCGCGTCCAGCACCTGGGTGCCGTTGGCCTGGTTGGACGCGACACCAACGCCGATCGTGCCGGTCGCCGTGCCGAACACGTTGTTCAGCATCCCCGCTGTCCCTATCGGTGCCAGCGACCCCGCCCCGATGGTGCCCAGCCCGGTCTGCAGGCCGATGAGGAAGCTGCCCGCCTTGAAAACGGTGTTCCAGTTGAAGCCCAGCTCCCGCGTGACGCTGCGCGAGACCTCGGCCACGCGCACCCGCAGGTTGACCTGCACCGACCCGGTGACGCGGAGCTGGTTGATCAGCGACTCGCCCGACCCGAGCTGCTTCTGCGCCAGATCCTGCAGGGTCGCGGCCGCCGCCGGGCTGGCCACGCTGCCCTGCAGAACCAGGGCATGCGGCGTGCGGACCAGGTGGACGCCGCCGTCCGCTCCCTCGGCCTGCAGGGCCGACTGCAGGGCCTGCTGGTCGCGCTGCACCGTCACGGTGTAGGACACGATGGGCGAACCATCGCGCGACAGCGCGAACAGGGTCGTCAATCCCGGCTTCTTGCCGAACACGAAGACCGCCGAGGCGTTGGGCGTCTGCACGTCGGCGACCGAGGAATCGGCGACGAACACGCTGCTGGCCGGCGAGGGAAGCCTCACCAGCTTGCCGGTGCCGACCTCGACGGAAAGACCGTGCCCCGCCACATCGATCGACACCGGCGCCGGCGCGGACCGCGACTTGCCGAGTGCCCGGCCCGCAGGTCCAAGGCCCGCCGACAGAAGCGCCACCCCCGCCAGGCCGAACATGACTGATCGCGCAGCCATGCGCTCTCCCCTGACTCCCCCGATCATGGATACAACCTTGCCTTGCAAACCTCATGTCTAATGCCCGTTCATGGCAGGGTTGCAAAGCCGATTGATGGCCAGGCGCGCATTATTCCCCTGCAACGACATTCAAGCGACACTTGGGCGCACCCGATGGCGCACGCACCTTCTCCTGGGAGGAGCACCGGCGGAGCAGGCCTGCAGCCGGCGTCTCAGCCCTGATGCCAACGGCCAGTGCGATGACCGGTTCAGCAGGCAAGGCCAAGGGCTCTGTCCTTCATGCTTCAAGGCGGGGACCCCGCCAAAGCAGGCC
>CAXSES010000003.1:37109-38350 GCA_964236225.1 uncultured Acetobacteraceae bacterium | reverse complement strand
GGTCCAGGGGACCTTCCCCTGGCGGAGTTCGAGGCCCAGTGCTTGGAGGCGGAGCCTCAACCCTGCTTGCCGCCTTGCAGTCGTCCCGTCACCGGCCACTGGCGTCGAGGCAGGCCGTGGTCTATCAACCCGATCGGTCCGGGAAGCACGCGGATAGGGAGGCTGCTTGCCCTGCCACGTCCGCCCCCGCCGGCCCGCGCGTTCGCCTCGCGTGCCCATGCGCCTGCGCCTCGTGCGCCTCCTGGCGATGGCGTGGCTGCCGGTCGCCTGCAGCCACTTTCCCAGCGGGGCGCCGACCTCGCGCGATTTCGGCGCGGGCCAGACTCGCGTGGCAGGTCGCGTGACCGAGGCGGCGCGCCCCGCCCTGCTGCTCGTCGACCTGGACGCGTCCACCCTGCCGCCCGTCGCCGCGGAGCCACCCGCCGGCCTGGCCTCCGTGTTCGCCCCCTCGGCTCGTCGGCCGAGCCTGGCCCTGCGTCCGGGCGAGCTGGTCGGCGTCAGCATCTTCGAGTCCGGCGCCGTGCCGCTGTTCGGGCAGTCGGGCATCGCCGCTGCGAACCCGCTGGCCGGCGCGCTCATCGAGGGCGGCCACGCCACGGCCCTGCCGCCGCAGGGCATCGAGCCGGATGGCGGCATCGCGATCCCGTTCGCGGGCAGGGTGAGGGTGGGCGGCCTCACGCCGCTTCAGGCCGGCGAGCGCATCGCCGCCGCGCTGGCCGGACGCGCCACGAACCCCCAGGTGGTCGTGGCGCTCGCCGGGCCGTCCCTGAACACCGCGACCGTGGGGGGCGACGTCGCCCATCCCGGCCTGGTGACCCTGACCCTGCGCGGCGAGCGGGTGCTGGACGCCGTCGCCGCGGCCGGCGGGTCGAGCCACGCGCCCTTCGAGTGCGCCGTGCAACTGACCCGGCACGGGCGGATGGCGACCGCGGGACTGCAGCAGCTCGTCGACGACCCGTCCGAGGACCTGCCGCTGGAACCGGGCGACAGCCTGTTCGTGCTTTACGAGCCGCGCAGCTTCGTGGTGCTGGGCGCGGCGCTCAAGGTCGCGCAGTACGACTTCAACACCCGGCGAGTCACCCTGGCCGAGGCGGTCGCGAGGGCGGGCGGGCCGAGCGACTCGCTCGCCGATGTCGGCAACCTCTATCTGCTCCGCACCGAGCCGGCGCAGACCGTGGCCGGGCTGCTGCAGGCGGCCGCCACCGCTCCGGGCGCCCAAGCTTCGGACGCCCAGGCTTCGG
>CAXSES010000003.1:0-37009 GCA_964236225.1 uncultured Acetobacteraceae bacterium | reverse complement strand
CTGCAGGCGGCCGCCACCGCTCCGGGCGCCCAAGCTTCGGACGCCCAGGCTTCGGGCGCCCAGGCTTCGGGCGCCCAGGCGCCACGCATGGCGGCGGCCGCTCCTGGCACCACGACGGCGAGCGTCGCGGTCGCGGCGCCAGTGGCCTACCACCTCGACCTTCGCCATGGGGCGGGCTACTTTCTGGCGCAGGGCATCCAGATGCGGGACAAGGATGTCGTCCTGATGACGAACGCGGACTCGGTGCAGTTGCAGAAGATCTTCGCTGTGGTGCGCAACGCGACCGGCGTGTATTTCGACCTCCACTCGCGCTTTCCCTAGAACCTGGCCGCAAGGACGATGCGATGATCCCGCCGCGTCCGCGTTCGGCCGGCTACCGCCAGACCAGCGACGCGTGGTGGTCGGGCAGGCACCCGTGGTGGCTCGCCCGGTGGGTGAGGGCCGGCCTTGTGATGGGCCGGCTGCTGCTGCTGTCGTGGCTGCTGGCGCTGTGGAGCCGCTGGAAGCTCGCGCGCCTGCTCGGCCCCGCCCCGTCCCGCGGCGGCCCCGGCGTGGTGCTGGTGGCCACCTACCGGGGCGACGCCGGCCTGCTGCCGCCGTTCCTGTCCCATCACCGCCGGCTCGGCGTCGCGGACTACGTCTTCCTCGACCTCTCCACGGACGGCGATCTCGCGACTCTGCTGCGGCACGAACCGGGCTGCGTGGTATGGCGGCCACGCGGACGCTGGCACCCGCGCCAGTCGCTGCCCTGGCTCAACCACCTGCGCCACTGCCACGCCGCCGGGCGCTGGTGCCTGTCGCTCGAGGTCGGCGACCTGTTCGTCTATGCGCGATGCGAAAGCCGTCCCATCCAGGGCTTCACTGACTTCCTGGACACGGAGCACCGTGACCACGTCTTCGCGCTGGTCATCGAGATGTATGCCGAGTCCGCCGTCGCCGACCTGGCCCGCGACCCGGCGGAGGACCCGCTGCAGGTGATGCCATGGTTCGACCCGTCCGGCTATGTCACGTCCGAGCCGGCGGCGGACCGCAGCGTGGAGGTGCGCGGCGGCCTGCGCCGCCGCACCCTGTTCAGGAGCAACCCGCGCCAGAGCCCGGCCATCGGCCGCATCCCGCTGGTCCGGTGGCGCCGCTTCTACGCCTACCTGGACGGGACGCGGCTGATGCGGCCCAGGCGCCTGAACACCGCGCATTCGCCCTGGCACAGCAGCCCGACGGCCTGCCTGCTGCGCTTCGCCCTGCTCGGCAGCGCCCGGGGCGGGAGCGATCTTCCCGCCCACGCGGCGAGCGAGCGGCTCCGCTCCCTGCGGCTCAAGCACGACGTCAGCCGACGCTACTCGGACAGCGAGGACTTGGTGGCGTGCGGCCTGCTCAACCCGGGGCAGTGGTTCTGAGGGTCTGGCCGACGCTGCGCCGGCTCGGCCTGCTGGCGCTGGCGCTGGTGCTTCCGGGCGCGGGCGCTCCTGTCGCGCGCATCTCCCTGTCGCCGACGCCGCTCGGCCGGATCGACCCAAGGCTGTTCGGCGTGAACTACGTGTGGCACCTGGTGCCGCACTCTGACTTCGCGGCGTTCGGCGCCGCGATGCGCGACATCGCCCATGCGACCCTGACGCGCTATCCGGGCGGCTGGGCCGCGGAGAGATACGACTGGGACCGCAACGAGCAGACCGGCGAGCAGGCCCGCGCCGTCGAGCCCGGCGTGGGGCCGGATGCCTTCCTGGCCGCGACCGCGCAGGCGAGCTTCGTCACTCCCAGCGCCGCCGCCATCCGCGATCCGGCCGAACTGGACCAGGTCGTGCAGACCACCACCCGGCTCGTCCAGCGCTTCGGCGCGCAGGTGCCGATCTGGGAGATCGGCAACGAGTGGTGGCTGCAGCGCGGCGCGAAGCAGGACCCGCAGATGCGCGCGCGCAACCTCGCCGCCTACGCGGCCCTGGTCGCGCGGGTGGCTCCCGCGATGCGGCAGGCCAACGCGCGGATCGGCATCTACGCGACCGGCGAGTGGACCCACCCGGAGGATTTCGCGACCCTGCGCGCGCTGGTGGGGCCGGCGGCGTGGGACGCTGTCACGGGCGTGTCGATCCACCCGTACTGCGGCACACTGGAGGCCGAGACCCTGTGCAGCCTGCTGCCGCAGCGCGCGGGCGAGATCCGTGCCGCGAGCGGGAAGCGGTCGATCTATGCGTCGGAGTGGTCGCTGGGGCCGCGCGTCACGTCGGACGATTACGGCATCCGCAACGCCAGCCAGCTCGTGACGGCGATCCGCACCCTGGCCGAGGCGGGGCTGGACGCGGCGGCGTACTGGCCGCCGGTGCGGGCCGTGCCGGCGATCGCGTTCGTCTCCGCCGACTACGGCCAGGCCTTCGCGACCGGCAGGCTGTTCGGCTGGATGGCGCAGTCGTTCCGTGGGCAGGTTCTGCGCAGCACCGGCGACCTGCCCTCCGCGGCGGCTCGGGGCGAGGATGGCGTCTGGGTGGTCGTGTCCTCGATGGAGTCGGGTCCGCGCAGCGTCGAGATCGACCTGGCGGCGACCGGCCTCACTCATCTTGTCTCGGCCGAGGTGATGTTCGCGGAGGACCCCGACGATCGCGATCGCGCCCGCCTCGTGCAGGTGGCCGGGCTGCCCGCGGCGATCCGGCACGATGCGGACGGACGCGCATCGGTGGTGTTCGACGTCAATCCCGGCACGGCGGGACGCGGGGCGGCGTGGGAGATCGTGCGCCTGCACCTGCGCTGAGACCAACGGCCGAATGCGACGACCGGTCAGGCAGGCAAGGCTGGGCTCTGCCCAGACCCGCCAGGGGCGAGCCGCCCCTGGACCCGGCGCAACTTAGAGCACGTTCGGGTCAGGTTGAATCACCATACCAGGCGGCGGTCAGGTGATTTCCACACTCGTCCGGTTTGACGGTTCAACCCGATCCGAACGTGCTCCAAGTATTGGTTTCCAAAGGCGAGCCTTTGGCGGGGTCCCCGCTTCCAGGCATGGGGGGCAGAGCCCCTGGCCTTGCTTGCTGAACCGGTCATCGCATTCAGCCGTTGGCATGACGTGCGGTTTGCTTGCGTGCGAGGCGGGCGCGATGTCCTGCAGGGGGGGAACAATCGCGATCATCCGCCACGTTGGCCACCCGCAAGACTCGATTCGGGGCCGATGTCCGCGTCGCCTGCTCCAGACCGGACGGGCCGCTCCCCGCCATCCCCGGTTCCGTGCACCCGGTTGCGGAGCGCCGATCGAGCCAGGCGGCCATCCTGCCGCGACGCCAGGATGTCGCTATGGCACGGGGGCATTGAGGGCTGGTTCACTGTGCCGGGCCGGGGCGCGTGCGCTGCACGAAGCGCCGGGTCAGCAGCATTGCGACCACGCCGAGGCTCGCGGCCAGCCCCCACCACGCGCCGGCCGCCCCGGCGCCGGCGCGCATCGTCAGCCACCAGGCGACGGGAAAGCCGACGCCCCAGTAGCCCAGCGTGGCCAGAGCGAACGGCGCCCGCGTGTCGCCCAGCCCGCGCAGCGCGCCCGCGGCGACGCACTGCACGCCGTCCGCGACCTGGAAGACCGCCGCGACGCCCAGCAGGCCGACGGCCACTGCGAACGCCTCGTCGCGCGGCGCGAGGAACAGGCCGACCACGAACCGGGGCGCCAGCACCCCGACCAGGGCGGCCACCGCCTCGAACCCGGCGCCGAGCGCGATCGCGACCAGCCCGGCCCGCCGCGCCCCGGCCAGGTCGCCGGCGCCGACGCGGTGGCCGACCCGGACGTTGGCAGCCTGGGCAATGCCGAGCGGGATCATGAACGCGACCGTGAGCGTGTTGAGCGCCACCTGCTGCGCCGCGAGCGCCGTGGGGCCGAGCAGCCCGATCAGCAGCGCCACCGCGAGGAACAGCCCGGTCTCGACCGCAAAGGTGGCGGCGATCGGCAGGCCCAGCCGCAGCATGGACCGCAGCAGCGCCCGGCGCGGCACGCTCCACCCGACCAGGTGCCGGCGGGCGCGCCCCGCGTGCAGCAGCGCCACGAGCGCCAGCGCGGCGGCGGACCACACGAGGACGGTGGCGAGCGCCGCCCCCCTCAGGCCCAGCGCCGGCAGTCCCCACCGGCCGTGGATCAGCCCGTAGCACAGGCCGCCATTGGCCAGTGCCTCCCCCAACGTCACCCACAGGATCAGCGCCCCGCCGCCCACCGCCGGCAGGAATGCCCGCAGCAGGCCGACGCCCAGCAGCCCGCCCGGGATCGCCCAGCGCAGCACGGAGAGGTACTCGCCGACGTCGCGCGCCAGCGCCGCGGGCTCGCCCGCCAGGAGCAGCAGCGGCCCTGCCGCGCTGACCAGCGCGAAGGCGGGCGGCACGAGCAGCGCCGTCAGCAGCAGGCCGGTCCAGTAGAGCGCCGGCACGTCCGCGTCCCGGCCGGCGCCGCGCGCCTGCGCCACCAGGACGCCGAGCGCCATCGGCACCCCCTGCAGCACGACCAGCACCGTGATCATCAGCGACCCGCCCAGCCCGCCCGCCGCCAGCGCCTCCGCGCTGAGCCCGCCCAGCAGCACCGTGTCGGTGACGCCCATCGCAACCTGCGCCAGTTGCGCCACGGCCAGCGGGGCGGCGAGGCGGAGCGTCTCGATGGTGTGGCGGGTGCGGGTCTGCGGCTGTGCGGGGCGACGGCTGGAACCGTCCACGGGTCATCCTGGGCTGGGGTCAGGCTCTGTCGCCCAGGCAGGGGAAGAGGCCGGGCAGGTCAGGCAACGTCTGCTCCCCAAGATGTCCGCCCGCAAGCGGGCGGTCCGCTCCCGGCCGCTCCCAGGCCGGCACGGGATGCGCCTCCGCGACGAGGTGGAGGGAGCGGCCCTTGAACGGTCCCGACACCTCCGGCGTCAGCGCGTGCGACCGCTCTTTGGTATCTGAGGCCGGCGACCGGTCCAGGCTGGCATGATCCGCGAAATCCATCTCCGGGATCATGGCAACCGTGACAACGCCAGAGACTCCAGTGCGGTGGCCTCCTGGCGCTCGCCTACTGCCCCAGCCTGAGCGCCACGCTGCGCGCGTGCGCCCCCAGCCCCTCCGCGTCCGCGAGCGCCACCGCCGCCGGCCCGATCCGCCCGAGCGCCGCCTGGTCCACCCCCACCCAGGTCGTGCGCTTGAGGAAGTCGAACACCGACAGCCCCGACGCGAAGCGCGCCGTGCGCCCGGTCGGCAGCACGTGGTTCGGCCCCGCCACGTAGTCGCCCAGCGCCTCCGGGCACCACCGCCCGAGGAACGCCGCCCCCGCGTGGCGTATCCGCGCGAACAGCGCGTCCGGGTCGTCCACCATGAGCTGGAGGTGCTCAGGCGCCAGCCGGTCGCACAGCGTCGCCGCCTCCGCCATGTCGTCCACCACGATCACCGCCCCGTGGTCGCGCCAGCTCGCCCCCGCGATCGCCGCCCGCGGCAGCGCGCGCAGCTCCGCCTCCACCGCCGCGATCACCGCGTCCGCGAACCCCGCGTCGTCCGTGAGGAGGATCGACTGCGCCGACTCGTCGTGCTCCGCCTGCGCCAGCAGGTCGACCGCCACGTGGCGCGCGTCGTTCGCCGCGTCCGCGATCACCACCACCTCGGACGGCCCCGCGATCCCGTCGATCCCCACGCGCCCGAACACCTGGCGCTTCGCTTCCGCGACGTAGGCGTTGCCAGGCCCCACGATCCTGTCCACCGCCGCGATCGTCGCCGTCCCCCACGCCAGCGCGGCCACCGCCTGCGCGCCGCCGACGCGGTACACCTCGCCCACCCCCGCGAGCCGCGCCGCCGCCAGCACCAGCGGCGCCAGCACGCCGCCGGGGCAGGGGACGCACATCGCGATCCGCGCCACTCCCGCCACCCGCGCCGGGATCGCGTTCATCAGCACCGAGGACGGATACGCCGCCTTGCCCCCCGGCACGTACAGCCCCACCGCGTCCAGCGCGTTCCACCGCATCCCCAGCCGCACCCCCGCCGCGTCCACGGTCTCGACGTCCTGCGGCATCTGCATCCTGTGGAACGCCTCGATCCGCGCCGCCGCCAGCGCCAGCGCGTCCGCCAGCTCCGGCGCGATCCCCGCGGCGGCCACCTCGATCTCGTCGGCCGTGACCCGCAAGCCGGCCGGCGCCAGCGCCAGCCCGTCGAACCGCCCGGTGTACTCGCACAACGCCGCGTCGCCGCGCGCCCGCACGCCCTCGATGATCGCGCGCACCACCGCGTCCACCCGCGACGTGGTCTCGCGCGCCTGGTCGAGAAGGGCGGCGAAGTCGGCGGCGAAGCCGGGGGCGCTCGTGTGGAGGCGGATCATGGAGGCTCCGGCAGGAAGGAGAAAGGCCAGGGCTCTGCCCTGGACCCGCCAGGGGCAGCGCCCCTGGACCGGCTTTACTTAGGTCGGGGTTTTCAGAGGCGGGCCTTTGGCGGGGTCCCCGCCTTCAAGCCGGGGGGGCGGAGCCATTGTTTCAGCCACCGCCGCCCGGAACCGCTCGATCCACGCGCCCACCGCCCGTGGCCGCGTCTTCAGCGCCGTGCGGTTCACAATCAGCCGGCTGGTGACGTGCGCGATCACCTCGGTCTCGCGCAGCCCGTTCGCCCGCAGCGTCGAGCCCGTCTGCACCAGGTCCACGATCAGCCGGCACAGACCCAGCCCCGGCGCCAGCTCCATCGCCCCGTTCAGGTGCACCACCTGCGCGTGCACGCCGCGTGCCGCGAAATGCCGGCGCGCGATCGACGGGTACTTCGTCGCCACCCGCACGTCCGACCAGCGGCCGGGATCGTCGCTGCCCGCCGTCGCCACCGCCTCGGCCACCGACACCCGGCACGCCCCGATCCCCAGGTCGAGCGGCGCGTAGATCTCCGGGTAGTCGAACTCCATCAGCACGTCCGCCCCGCACACCCCGAGCTGCGCGCCGCCGTACGCCACGAAGGTCGCGACATCGAACGGCCGCACCCGCACCACGTCGAGCAGCGCGTCGCTGGTCTCGAAGCGCAGCCGCCGGCTGTCCTCGTCCATCATGTCCGCCGCCGGCGCCACGCCCGCGCGCGCCAGAAGCGGCCCGCACTCGGCCAGGATGCGGCCCTTGGGCAAAGCCAGGACCAGCTTCGCGTCGGCGTCGGGCGCCAGGGCGGCGGCCACAAAGGAGGCGGTCATGGGGACACCCGCGGCAGTCTCGCGCCCGGATCGGGCGGGCGCGTCTTAGCACCGGGCGGCACGCGATGCCCAGAAGGACGGCCGGAAAAGCCGGCCGCGCCGTCAGGCCCTCCCCGCAGCCGCACAGCCGATCCGGACCTTGCCTTGAGCCGCCAGCCAGGAGCTTCTGGATTTGCCCGTCACATCCGCTCGTCGGCGGCGTGGGAGTCCTCTTCGGCCGCAGCGAGGGCGTCGAGGAAGCGCCTGGCCTGCGCCGGCCAGCCCGGCAGGCTTTGCCCCGCCGTCCAGGCCGTCTCGGACATGTGCTGCCGAAGCGCGCGGTCGAAGATCATGCGACGCAGGCAGAGCGACAGCGCGGCGTCGTCCTCGGGCTGGCACGACGCGCCCGCGTCCCTGGGCGGCGCGTCGCAGCCGGTGATCGCCACGGGAACTCCTCGGCGCAGCGCCTCCGCGACGGCGATCCCGGTGGTCTCGCGTCGCGACGCCAGGGCGAACAGGTCCGCCGTCTCCCAGAGCTGTTCGAGCGCCGCACCGGCTGGCCGTTCCAGCAGCTCCATCCGGTGCCCGATCGCCAGGCCGGCGGCAAGCGTGCCCAGCTCCTCGGCCCAGGCGGCCTCGCCATGGCTGTCTCCTGCGATCGTCAGGCGCCAGTCCAGGTCAGGCAGGCGGGCCAGGGCGCGCAGCAGGACGTCATGGCCCTTGCGCGGCGCGAGGCGGCCCACGGACAGGATGTGGCAGGTGGCCTGCCCCGAGCCCGGGCTGCGCGGCAGGTCGGCAAGCCCGGGCACGACCACGCGCAGGCGCCGCGCCGACACGCCGAACTCGGCAACCAGACGCGCGCCGACGCCCTTGCTGGTGGCCACCACGCGGCCGAGACGCGGCAGCACGCGACGCTCCGCAGCGCGGATCAGGTCGCGCTCCGCAGGCTCGGCCAGCGCCGTCGGATGATGGACAAGCGCCGCCGCCCGCCCGTCCAGCCAGGACGCACCGGCGCCCGCATCGAAGTGCCGCAGCACCATGCCGTCGATCACGCCGACGGCCGGGCCGGCGAGCGCGGCCCAGCCCTGGCGCGCTTCTGCGCCGTTCGCGACCGCGCTCGTCGCCACGCGGCATCCCAGGCCGCGAAGCGCGGCGATCAGGTGCCGGTTGTAGGCGCTGCCGCCACCCGCGGTTTCGAGCGAGGGCGGGACAAAGAAGACGATCTCGCTCATCCGTCCGACCCTATGCCCGGGTACCCACCCGCACAGCCCTTTGCGGCCCGCAGGCGGATCGGCAGGGCTCATGCCGGCGGCCTCATGCGTGGACCTGCCAGCGGGCAAGGCTGGGCTCTGCCCGTTGCCTGGAAGCGCGGACCCGCCAGGGGCGAGCCGCGCCTGGACCTGCTTGACCTAAGTGTTTGACTCCAAAAGCGAGCCTTTGGCGGAGTTCGAGGCGAAGCCTCAACCTTGCCTGCCTGCCCGGTCGTTCCGGAAGGCCGGCGGCATCAGACGCGAGACACCATGGCGTAGGCGTCAGGACGCGACACGGGGGGAAGCCGGCCAGGAGGGCCATAGCCCGGCACGGCGGCGCGGGCCTGCCGGCGGGCCGCGTCGGCGACGATGCCGATGACGCGCGACTGCACCTGCATCGCCTGTTCCAGCAGCGCGATGTTGCGGCCGGCCAGCGCCTGCAGCGCCAGGCCGGCGGCGTGCGCCTCGTCGCGGGCAGGGCCATCGAGCAGCGGGACCGTGCCCGCGCGCGCATGGTCGAAGGCTGCGACCAGACGCTGCTTCTCGCCCAGGAGCCTGGTCGCGGCGACATGGTCGTGCGCGGCCAGGGCGGCGTTCTCGGCCGCCAGAACCTCGCCCAGCGCATGCGCCGCCAGCATCAGCACGTTGGTCATCGCCCGCGTCCTCCCCCGGCTTCCTGCATCCTCAGCATCTGCTGGTAGACCGGCTGTGCCAGCCCGAGGCCGCCAGCAGACGCGATCTTCTTCGCCATCTCGCTCACGAGCATGGGCCGCCAGGTGGATTCGCCCTCGCCGCCGCCGAAGATGCTCTTCGAGGTGTCCGCGGTGCCGAAGATCGGCGCCAGCATCTCGTTGAGCGCCATCGCCTCGAACTTCTCCGCCTCGGCCCAGGTCTTCTGCTGCTGCTCGGGCGTGAGCGTGGTGGCGGAGGCGGGCTGGATGATGCTCATCAGCGGACCTGGAGGTCGGCCTGCAGCGCGCCTGCGGCCTTGATGGATTGCAGGATGCTGATCAGGTCGCGCGGCCCGATCCCCATGGCGTTCAGGCTGCCCACCAGGTCGCGCAGGGTGGGCTGCGACGGCAGAACGCCGAGCTTGCGGTCGTTCTGGGTGTCCACGCTGACGCTTGAGCGCGGCACCACCGTGGTCTGGCCGTTCGACAGCGGGCCGGGCTGGCTGACCTGCGGCGCCTCGCTGACCCGGATCGTGAGGTTGCCCTGCGCGATCGCCACAGTGCTGATGCGCACGTTGGCCCCCATCACGATCGTGCCGCTGGTCTCGTCGATCACCACCACCGCGGCGTTGTCTGGCGTCACCGTCAGCTCCTCGATCCGCGCCAGGCTCGTCACCACGTCGCGCCCGGCCAGCGACAGCTCCACCGTGTGCGGGTCGGACGCACGCGCCTCGAACCCGGCCCGCACGATCGCCTCGGCCATGCGCATCGCCGTGGTGAGGTCGGGGTTGCGCAGGCCGAGCCGGATCGCGCTGCCGCGTCCCAGCTCGAAGGGGACCTCCTTCTCCACCGTGGCGCCGTTGGCGACGTGGGCCGAGGTCGGCACGTTGCGGGTGACGGACGCCGCCGCGCCCCGGGCGGAGAACGCGCTGGTGACGAGCGCGCCCTGCGCCACGGCATAGACGTCGCCATCGGCCGCCAGCATCGGCGTGACCAGCAGCTGGCCGCCGAGCAGGCTGGAGGCGTCACCGATCGCGGAGACGGTGATGTCGACGCGCCCGCCGCTGCGCGCGAAGGCCGGCAGCTCGGCGGTGACCATCACCGCGGCGACGTTCTTGGTCTGCAGTTTGGCCTGCTGGTCGCGGGTGTTGACGCCAAGACGTTCGAGCATGCCGATCAGCGACTCCCGGGTGAACACTGCGTTGTCGAGGCGGTCGCCGGTGCCGTTCAGCCCGACCACCAGCCCGTAGCCGACGAGCTGGTTCGAGCGCACGCCCTCGACGTCGGCGATGTCCTTGATGCGGACCTGCGCCAGGGCGGGCGCCGAGGCAGGCACGGCGAGCAGCAGAAGCACCAGCGGCACCAGGAATCGCACGGCAGTCCTTTCCGGAACATAAATCATTTGCATCCATCCTGCGGACGCGACGCACGGCGGCGTCGTGCGTCGCGTCCGCAGGATGGCCTGGCTTCCGCAGCGAGGCCGGTCGTCGCCAACCCGGATGCGACGTGCGTCGCAACACTCGTGCCACCGCGCAGCGCCGGATTTCCGGGCGGCGTCGTGGGCGGCGACCCGGCACTTCCTGCCGGCCGGCAGGACGGGCAGGGCGAAAGGAGCCAGGATGCAGATCGGACCCACGGCAACGATCCACGCGACGGAGGCGGCACGCCCGGCCGGCGCCTCCGCGTCCGGCGCCTCGTTCCGGCTGCCCGCGGAGCCTGCCGGCGCGGCCGGGGCGGCCGCCGCCACGGCGCCCGCCCGCGGCCTGGACGCCCTGCTGGCCTTGCAGGAGACCGCTGCCTCGACAGGAGATGCCGCGACGCGCGACCGCGAGGCGCGGCGACATGGCCGCGACCTCCTGGAGGCGCTGGCCGCGCTGCAGCGGGCGTTGCTGTCGGGCGACGCAGGCGAGGCGACGCTGGGCCGCCTCGGGGCGCTGCTGCGGTCGATGCCGGACGCCGCGGACCCTGCGCTGGGCGCCGTGCTGCGGTCCGTGGCGCTGCGCGTGCGGCTGGAGCTGGCCCGTCGCGGCCTGCCCGACGTCACGCCGGGGTGTGTCCCGGGCAACTCAGTACGGTGACACTGTCGGGACACGCTCCGGTAGTTCTTGGCTCATCCCGGCTGCGTGGCTATAAGGCCGTCGTTTCGGCAAGACCACGCCAGTGAGGACCCGTCCGCGCATGATGATCACGCTGCCGGCCGACTACCGACCCTCCGAAGCCGAAGAGTTCATGAACCCGCTTCACGTCGAGTATTTCCGCCGCAAGCTGCTGCGGTGGCGTTCCGACCTGCTGCGCGAGGCGGACGGCACGCTCGCCAGCCTGTCCGAAGGCGGCATCCATGAGGCCGACATCACCGACCGCGCCAGCGTCGAGACGGATCGCGCACTGGAGCTTCGCACCCGCGACCGCGCCCGCAAGCTCATCTCCAAGATCGACCAGGCGCTCGTGCGGCTGGAAAGCGGCTCCTATGGCTACTGCGAGGAGACCGACGAGCCGATCGGGCTGAAGCGCCTGGAGGCACGGCCGATCGCCACGCTGTCGATCGAGGCTCAGGAACGCCACGAGCGGATGGAGCGGGTGCACCGCGACGACTGAGTGCCTGCGGCGAAGGATGGCCGGCAAGCAAGGCTGGGCCCTGCCCAGACCCGCCTTTGCTTCAAGGCGGGGGCGAGCCGCTCCTGGACGGGCGTCTTTTAAGCGGCGGATTTCAAAGGCGAGCCTTTGGCGGAGCTTGAGGTCCATGCTTAGATGCCGGGCCTCGGCCCTGCTTCCTGCGGCTCAGAACGGCAGTACCGCGTCGAACACCTGCTGTCCCCAGCGCGGCGTCTGCACGTTGGTGAGCTGCCCGCGCCCGCCATAGGAGATCCGCGCCTCCGCCATGCGGTCGTGCAGAACGGTGTTGTCGCTGGCGATGTCCTGCGGCCGCACCACGCCGCTCACCGACAGGTCGCGCAGCTCGCTGTTCACCCGGACCTCCTGTCGCGCCTGCACCACGAGGTTGCCGTTCGGCATCACCTGCGTCACCAGGCCGGCAAGGCGCAGGGTCACGGTCTCGTTGCGCTTGATCTTGCCGGTGCCGTTGTTGGCGTTGGAGCTGCTGGTGGACAGCAGCGACGTCGCGGCCGTCTGGGCGAGGAGCTTGGGGATCGAGCCCTGCAGGCCGAACAGGTTGGGCACGCCCAGCGCCTCGCTGCCGTTGCGGGTGACGTTGCTGCCGTTCTCGACGTCGGCGGCGTCGGTGATGTTGACCACCACGGTGAGGATGTCGCCGACCTGGGCGGCGCGCTGGTCCTTGAAGAAGGCGCGGCTGCCCGAGCGCCACAGGCTGTTGGCCTCCGCGGGCGCGCCCTCGGAACGCGGCATCGGCAGCGTCATCGGCCGGTAATCCGCACTCTGCGTCGGGTCGCCGGACGGCGTCATGGCGGGCGGGCGGCCCACCTCGGACAACTGGGACAGCGTGCCGCAGGCCGGCAGCACGAGCACCAGCAGGACCGGCAGGACACGGATCATCGCGGCAGCGCCTCGGCGAAGGTGGCGGGGGGCCGCACGCCGGCGGCGGGGACCAGCGGCGCGCTGTTGGCCAGGACATGCACGCGGCCCGGCGCGTCGATCAGCGCGGAGAGCACGGCGCGCGAGGCAGGGTTGAGCACGCGGATGCGCTCGCCCACCGCGCCGTCGTCCATGGCCTGCGCCTGCGCGGTGAGCGTGATGCCGGGACCATCGAGCTGCATCGCGACCAGGCCGCCGCGCATCACCGCGGGCGGGCGGACCAGGTCGGCGAGCGGGATCGGCTGCCCGGGGGCGAGCGGGTGACGCAGCGCCATGCCGCGCGCCTGCTCCGCCAGCTCCACCACGGCGACGTGGGTGGCGGCGAGGCGCACATGCGCCGTGGCGAGGTCGGCGGCATCCAGCAGCGTCCCGGGCGGCACGCGGCGGGCCAGGACGAGCATGTCGACCATGGCGATGGCGGTGCCGGCGACGCGGCTGTGCAGCGGCTCGGCTCCCTCGATCACGGCGGAGATCACGGCGGCGAACCGGCCGGTGGCGGGGTCGTAGTCGAGCTGCGCCACCTCCGGCCGCACCGTGCCGTCGGCGGGCAGCACCGGGGCCACGAAGGCCGGCAGGTCGATCTCGATGCTCTGCGGCGCGCCGCCGGCGAGCAGGGCCGGGCGCAGCAGGGCGAGCACCGCCTCGCGCGTCATCGGCCGGCCCTCGCGCATGACCACGGCTTGGTCCGAGGCGGAGGCGGGGCGCCACTCGATGCCGAACTGGCGGGCGATCGCGACGAGCTGCGCCGACTCCACGGTGAAGCGCGCGCCGGGCAGCGGCGCGGGGCCGAGAGCGCGGTCCGTGCCGGCGTCCAGCCCGTCCCACAGATCCGACAGCCGCACCACCGCGCCAGCCACCGTCGCGAACGGCCTGAGCGTGACAGAGCCTGCCGGCACCGCGACGGCTCCAGGCGGGGATGCGGCGAATGAGGCCGCGGGCGGGATCGCGAGCAGCACGGCGAGCAGGAGGAGGCGCGCGCGCACGACGCTCACCGGAGCTGCGACAGCGTCTGCAGCATGTCGTTCGAGGCGGTGATCACCTTGCTGTTCATCTCGTAGGCGCGCTGCGCGGTGATCAGGCTGCTGATCTCGCTGACCACGTTGACGTTCGAGGTCTCCACGAAGCCCTGCATCACGCTGCCGAAGCCGGGCGCGCCGGGAACCCCGGCGACCGCGTTGCCGGACGCGCCGCTCTGCAGGAACAGGTTGTCGCCCTGCGCGTCGAGCCCCGCCTCGTTGGGGAAGCTCGCGAGCTGGATCTGTCCCAGCGTGGTCGGCAGGGCGGAGCCCGCGATCGTCGCCTGCACCTGGCCGGCGCCGTTCACCGTGACCGCGGTGGCGTTGTTGGGCACGGTGATGCCGGGCGCCACCGGGTAGCCGTCGGCGGTGACGATGGTGCCGTCGGGCGCCATGCCGAGCGTGCCGTCGCGGGTGTAGGCGGTGTCGCCCGAGGGCAGCGTGACCTGGAAGTAGCCGTGGCCCTGGATCGCGAGGTCGAGGCTGTTGCCGGTCTGCTGCAGGTTGCCCTGCTCGGTGATGCGGTAGATCGCCGCCGTCTTCACCCCGAGCCCGACCTGCGCGCCGGAGGGGACGACGGTGCCGTTGTCGGAGCTGTTGGAGCCGACGCGGCGCAGGTTCTGATACATCAAGTCCTGGAACTCGGCGCGCCTGCGCTTGAAGCCGGTCGTGCTCATGTTGGCGATGTTGTTGGAGATTACCTCCACGTTGGTCTGCTGCGCCTGCATTCCGGTGGCGGCGATGTCGAGTGCACGCATGTCGGTCTCTCCTCGGTCGGTCGATCAGGCGGGGTCGCATCAACGGCCCCTGACGTTGACGTGTCAGCAAGCAAGGCTGGGCTCTGCCCAGACCCGCCAGGGGCGAGCCGCCCCTGGACCGGCGTTACTTAAGTTTGGATTTCAGAGGTTTGCCTCTGGCGGAGTTTGAGGCCCGGTGCCTGGAGGCGGGGCCTCAACCTTGCTTGCTTCACCGCTCGCTCCATCGGGCGGTTGGCATCAGCCGGGGCCGCTGCGCACGATCTTGTCGATCGCACTCTGCTGCCGCTGTCCTTCAGATTCGATGAATTGCGTGGCGAACTGGAACTCGCGCTGGATGGTCATCATCCGCGTCAGCTCCGCGGTGGCCTGCACGTTGCTGTCCTCGACCGCACCCTGGGTGATGCGCGGCTGGGCCACCGGGGTCGTGCCGGCCTGGGACTCGAACAGGCGCCCGCCCTCTGCCTGCATCCGGTTGAGGTCGCCCGGCTGGACCACGGCGATGGTGCCGATTTGGCCGTTCTCGCTGCTGATCGTGCCATCGGCGGTGATGCGGATCTGCGTGTCGGACGGCGAGGCCTGCATCTTCTGCCCGGCGACGTCGAGCAGGGCGTTGCCGTCGGCGTCGGCGATGGTGCCGTCGGGCTGCAGCTCGAAGCGGCCGGCGCGGGTGAGGCGGGTGCCGCGCGCCGTCGCTACGGTGAAGTAGCCATCGCCGCCGATCGCGAGGTCGAGCGGGTTGCCAGTGTGGGTGAAGGCGCCCTGGCTGTGGTCGCGGTAGGTGGCGCGGTCCTGCACGTAGGCGAGCTTGCGGTCGCCGGCGGGGATGTCGGTGCCGCCCTGCCTGCTGAGCCAGTCGGCGAACACGACGCGCTCGGCCTTGTAGCCGGGCGTGTTGACGTTGGCGAGGTTGCCCGCCGCGATGTCCAGCGCGTTCTGCTGCACCACGAGTCGGGACAGGGCGATGTTGGTGGTGTTGTTCATGACGTCCGCCGTTGTCGGTGCGATCAGTGTCCGTGCCCAGCGCAACTCGCGTGCCACTCCGAGCCGCCCGGTTTGCGGGCGATCCGCGTCGCCAGGCCTGCGCGCGCACCCGGCAATCGCTGCCGGGCAGCGGTTCGTGCCGGGTCCGGCGGGTCCGGAAACCGGCTGTTAACCTTTTGCGGCAAGGATCGCTTGAACCCGCCAGGACGGCGGCGGCAGGGCATCCCATGAGCGCAGCGAGCACGACCGACCTTACCGCCGACAAGCCCGCCAGGGGCGGCAGGAAGAAGCTGATGCTGATCGTGCTGGCGCCGCTGCTGCTCGGCGGCATCGCCGCCGGCGTGTGGTTCAGCGGCCTGCTCGGCGGCCACAGGGTCGAGGCCGGGGCCAGGGCCGAAAAGGCGGAGGCCGCCAAGCCGATGGCGCCGGTGTTCGTGGAGCTGCCGGAGATCGTGGCCAACCTCAATGCCGGCCCGAAGCGCAACAGCTTCATCAAGCTCAAGGTCAAGCTCGAGGCGCACCGGCCGGAGGACGTGGCCGCGATCAACGCCGCCATGCCGCGCCTGCTCGACCTGTTCCAGACCTACCTGCGCGAGACCCGGCCGGAGGAGCTGCGCGGCTCGGCCAGCACCTACCGGCTGCGCGAGGAACTGCTCAACCGGGCGGAGGACGCGGTGGCGCCCGGCCACGTCTCCGACGTGCTGTTCACCGATCTGCTGATCCAGTGACGCACCGCTGGCACGCCGCGCTCCCGTCAACGCCGCCGCAAGGCTAGGAGGCCCAGAATGGGTGGAATGCAGCTGGTCCTCGAAGTCGTCTTGCTCGGCCTGCTTGCCGCCACGCTGTTCCACGCCCTGCGCCTGGAGCGGGCGCTGGGCGTGCTCAAGCGCGACCGCGCCATGCTGGAGGCCCTGGTCGGCAGCTTCAACGAGAGCACGCGCCAGGCGGAGGGCGGCGTCGCCCGGCTGCGCGAGACCGCGGACGGAGCCGGTCGCCAGATCGGGCGCCAGATCGAGGCCGCCGGGGCGCTGAAGGGCGACCTCGCCTTCCTCATGGAGCGCGGCGAGAAACTCGCCGACCGGATGGACGGCCTGGTCCGGCACGGCCGCGTGATCACCGAGTCCCCGCGCGGGCGTCCGGCCAGCCCCGAGCCGCCCGGCGGGGAAAGGGTGCTGGCCACGTCCGAGCCCGACACACGCCTGCGCAGCCAGGCCGAGCGCGACCTGATGCGTGCCCTCAAGCTGGCAAGGTGAGGCAGTGATGAAGCTGCGTGTCCCCCATCCCAGGCTCCTGCCGGTGACCATCACCGCGCTCGGCGCGCTGCTGGCCGTCAAGACCGTCGACATGATCCAGCTCGCGACCGGGGCCGCCGTCGTCGACACCTCCGTCATGGCCGCAGCCCTGGCGGCCACGGGGACGGCCGACGCTCCCGCAGCGCCGGCGAGGACGGAAGCCGCCCGCCCTCCCGCCGCCAATGCCGCCCAGGACCCCTATCCCGCGACCCTGGGCGCCGCCGACGCGGCCTCCGCGAGGACGGCACAGGCTCCGGCAACCGCTGGAGCCCAGGCCGGCGCGGAGCAGGGCCAGCCTGCCCAGGCGCTGATCGCGCACGTCACGCCGAGTGCGGACGCGGCACCGCCGCCGGTCGGCGATGCGGAGCGCGCCCTGCTCCAGGACCTGCGCAGCCGCAAGCTCGAGATCGACGCCCGCGATCGCGCCACCTCCGAGCGCGAGGCGGTGCTGTCGGCGGCGGAGCACAAGCTGTCCGAGCGGGTCGACCAGCTCGCGGCGCTGCAGACCCGGCTCGAGGGCCTCGACGCGGAGCGCAAGCGGCATGACGAGGCGAACTGGTCCGGCCTGGTGCGCACCTACGAGGCGATGAAGCCGCGCGACGCGGCGTCGATCTTCAACGATCTCGACCTGGCGGTGCTGCTTCCCGTTCTCGACCGCATGAAGGAGGCCAGGGCGGCGCTGGTTCTGGCGGCGATGCAGCCGGAACGCGCCAGGCTGGTGACGTCCAGGCTGGCGCAGCAGCGCAGCCAGCCCAGCGCGGTGGCCGCCGGTGGCTGACACACAGGCTTCCCCCGGGGGCGCCGACCTGCTTGACCGGCCGGCTGCCGTGATTCCCAACCTAGCCAACGCGGCGCCGCCGGCGCCCGGGCCCGGGACGGGATCGCGTCCGCTGCGCGCCGCCACGCCGGCCTACGAGGTGCGGCGCCGCATCCTGGTCCGCGCCGCGCTGGGGCTGTGCCTCGCGATCCTGTCGCGACCGGCTCTGGCGACCGCGCCTTCCGATGCCCAGCCCGCCCCGGCGACCCAGCTCCCGCCCGCGGCGACGGAAGCGACGCCGAACATCGCGGTGCATCTTGGCGAGCACCAGGACTACGGGCGCGTGGTGTTCGATGTGGCCCCCGGCACGGCCTTTCACGTCGCACGGCAGGGCGAGCAGGTGGTGGTCTCCTTCGGTGCGCAATCCATCGTCGCCGAGGCGGCCGGTCATGTGCACAACGTTCGTGCCGTGAGCGGCGGCGCGGGGCAGGCCACCATCGCGGTCGCGGCCGGCAGCCGCGTGCATGCGATGCGCCTGGGCGCCCATGTCGTCGTCGATATCCTGGACGCCGCACCTGCTGCGAAGGTCCCGCCACGCGGCCCGATGCCAGCCCCGGCGCAGGCTCCCATGCCTGCCACGATCCCCGCCGCGGCCCTGCCTGCCGACACGACCGCGGCCGTGGGTCCAGGACCTTTGATTCCGGCCGTGCCGCCTGCCCCGTCGACGCCGGCCGCCGTCCTCCCCCCGCCGGCGCCAGTGGTCCTGGCGGCACCCGCCGCGCCGCCGCCTTCCGGCGCCGGCCCGCTGTCCCTGCTGGCGACACGACAGCCGCCCGCGCCCGGGGAGACCGGCGCCAGCCTGATGCTCCCGTTCGCGGCGGAGGCAGGTGCTGCGGCCTTCCGTGCCGACGACCAGATCGAGGTGGTGTTCGACACGCCGCGTCCGATCGATCTGTCCGGGATTGCTGCCGACCCAGTGTTCGGGCGGGCGCGCCTCCAGGTCCTTGCAGACTCCACGGTGCTGAGCATGAGACTGGCGGACGCCGCGACAATCCGCCTGGATCGACGTCCCGAGGGCTGGGTGATCATCGTCGACGGCCCGGTCGCGGCGCCCAGGCCAATCGAGATCAGCACGGCCGAGCAGACGCTTGTGTTGCATGCCGACTCGCCCGGCCGCGTCGTGGTGGTCCCGGATCCCGCGGGCGGCGGCGTGCTGCTGGTGGGTACGCAGCGCGAGGCAGGGCAGTCGGTGGGAGTCGCGCGCAGGGCTCCTGAGTTCGGCCTGGTGCCGACGTTGCAGGGGGTGGTGGTGCAGCCGGCGTCCGATCGCATCGAGCTGCGGTCCCAGGCCGACCGCTTCGTCGTGAGCGCATCCGGGGAGCCGCGCCTGTCCCTCCCGCCCGCGTCCTCGGACAGGAGCAGGTCGCTCGATGCCGCGGTGTTCACGACCCGCTTCAAGCTCCCAGCGATGCCGCGCGAGGCGTTGCTCAGCCGGCTTGACGACCAGCTCGCCGCCGCGGCGTCAGCCCCGGCGCTGGCCCGGTTTCCAGCCCGCTTCGCCGCGGCGCAGACCATGCTCGCGCTCGGGTTGGACTCCGAGGCGCAAGCCTTGCTGCTGCTGGCGCGCCGCGAGGACCCGCAGCACGCGGCGGACCCGGATGCGGCAGGCCTCGCGGGGATCGCGGCCCTGCTTGCGGGCCGGCTGGCCGAGGTCGAGGGGCTGTCCTCGGCCGAGCTGACCGGGTCCGACGACGTGGCGCTGTGGCGTGCCGTGCGCGACGCCATGCTGACCGAGGGCTCGCCCGACGCTGCCAGCGTGTTCGCGGCTGATGCGGCGCTGCTGCTGTCATACCCCGAGGCGTTGCGCGACCGTTTGCTCCCGCTGGCCGCGGAAACCATGGCGCAGGCCGGTTCGACGGGGATGAAGGCTGCCCGCAAGCTGGTCGACGCTCTGCCGGGCGAGCCCGGTCTGGCCTTCGCACGGGGCCTGCTGGCGCAGCACGCGGGCGACATCGACGGGGCGTTGCTGGTGTTCGACACCGTGGCGCAGGGCCGCGACCGCCTGCTGCACGCCAGGGCGGCCCGGGCCGCGACGGAACTGCGCCTGGCGTCCGGCCGGATCGACGCGAGCGGGGCCGCCGAGTCCCTGGAGCGGCAGATTGTCGCCTGGCGCGGCGATGCCCGCGAGGAGCAGGTTCGCCTGCGCGCGGCCGAGCTGAGGGCGCAGGCCGGCGAGTGGAAGCCGGCGATGGCGCTGCTGCGCGACACGGAAACCCTGTTCCCCGAGGATCGCGGCCTTGTCGGTATTCAGGTCGCGGCGAACTTCGAGCGGCTGCTTGCCGGGGCGGGGGCGAACCGCCCGTCCTCGCTCGATCTGGTCACGCTGGTCGAGGACAACGCCGACCTGCTGCCGGCAGGCGACGTCACCGCGCGCATGGCGCCGCTGCTCGCCGACCGCCTGGTGGCGCTCGACCTTCCGGCGCGAGCCGGGCCGGCGCTGGAGCGACTGATGGCGAGCACCGCGGCCGGCGCTCCGCGTGCCGAGATCGGCGCCAGGCTTGCGGACATGCGGCTGGAGCAGGGCAACGCCGCGGCGGCCCTGGCGGCCCTGGACGCCTCGGCAGCTCCGGCGCTGCCCGAGGCGCTTGCGGCACAAAGGTCGATGCTGCAGGCCCGTGCCGCCGCCAGGCAGGGCGACCTCAACCGTGCGCTCGCCGTGCTCGCCGCGCTCCGTACGCCCGAGGCCGCGGACCTGCGCGCCAGGCTGCTCGCGGACGCCCATGACTGGCCCGGGGCGCTGGCCGCGCTGTCCCAGCTCAGCGACCTGGTCGTGCCCGTGCAGGGCACGCTGACCGCGGCCCAGGAGGATGTCGTGCTGCGGCAGGCGGGTGCGGCCGCCCAGGCCGGCGACGAGGCGACGCTGCGTCGATTGCAGGCCGACGCCGGGGCGCGCCTGTCCGCCGGGCCGCGTCGCGACCTGTTCCGCCTGCTCGCGTCGGCCCCGGTGCGGGCGTCTGGCGACCTGCCGCGGGCTGCCTCGGAGATCGCGATGGCGCGTACCGCCGCGACCGGCCTGCAGGCGATCAGCGCCCGCTGACCCGTCGGCCGGTCGATCCGGCACAGGAATTTTGCGGCTGCCATTATTTCGCGACATCGGCGACGCGGCGCCGAATTTCCGTCGGAGCGCTGCGATCTTTCTCGTGCGCCCGATTTGTGCTTGCGCTGCGCCGCCATAATGCCTATCTCCGGCGACCTTGGCCCAAGGGGACGTTTTCGTCCAACAGGCCGTCTGCTGGTTTGGGGGTACGTGATGAACGCACTTGCTCAACTGGGGATGGTCTCGGAGCTTCCGAGCAATAACCAGATGTCCACCGCTTCGCTGCCGGCTTCCACCGGGGAGGAGCAGAAGGACTACTTTGTCGAGAAAGACGGGATGAAGTATGCGGGCGCGCATCTTCTCGTCGATCTCTGGGGAGCGACCAACCTTGGCGATCCTGAGGCGATCGATCGCACGTTGCGTCGCGCCGCCCTCGCTGCGGGCGCGACCATTTTGCACAGTCATTTCCACCATTTCTCGCCCAATGGCGGCGTGTCCGGTGTGATCGTGCTGGCGGAAAGCCACATCTCCATCCACACCTGGCCGGAGCGCGACTTCGCCGCCGTGGACATCTTCATGTGTGGTGCTTGCGATCCTCACCTGGCGATTCCGGTGATGCAGACGCTGTTCCAGGCAGATCGCGTCGAGATCGACGAGCAGCGGCGCGGCCGCGTGTTCTAGGCCGTTTGGCCCCGAACGTCCGGCGGGGTGCACCGGGCGTTGCGGCGTCCCGTGGGGTCAGCGACGATGAACGAACGGTGGATCGAGGAGACGTTATATCCCGGCTGGGAGCAGCGTTTCCGAGTGACGCGCGAACTCGCACGCACACGAAGCATAGTGCAGGATATTGTAATTGTAGAAACCGAGACCCACGGTCGAGTTCTTTTTCTGGACGGCGCAGTCCAGATCACCGAGGCGGATGAATTCACCTACCAGGAGATGATCGTCCATGTGCCGCTCCTGGTGCATGGTGATGCGCGTCGCGTCCTGATCATCGGTGCCGGGGATGGTGGCGTGCTGCGCCGCGTCCTGCAGCATCGGCAGGTCGAGTCCGCGGTCATGGTGGAGATCGACGGCGAGGTCATCCGCCTGGCTCGCGAGTTCCTGCCGGCGATTGGCGGCCAGGCCTGGGATGACCCGCGCGCGAGGGTCATCGTGGGCGACGGCATCGACTACGTGGCGCGTGCCTCCGACGCCGCGTTCGACGTCATCATTGTCGACAGCACCGACCCCGCCGGCGTGGGCGAGACCCTGTTCACGGACGCGTTCTACGCCCACTGCGCTAGGGTGCTGACGCCGCACGGTCTTGTGGTCAACCAGTGCGGCGTTCCGTTCATGCAGCCCGGCGAACTGGCGGAGACTTCGCTGCGCCGCGCCCGGCATTTCGGGCATGTCGGCGCCTACGTCGTGGCAGTCCCGACCTACGTCGGAGGGTTCATGACGCTGGGCCTTGCCTCACGCTTGGCCCGGCCTGCCCAGCTCGACGAGGCGGCCATCCGGGATCGTGCCATCGCTGCCGGCATCGTGGGCCTGACCCGTTACTGGAGTCCGGCGGTTCAGGTCGCGGCCTTCGCCCTGCCGCCCTACATCGCGGAGCACCTGCCGTAGGGCTCGAGAGCAGTGGCTTGTGCCAATGATTTTCGGGGGTGACCGGTTAAGCAGGCAAGTTTGAGGCTCTGCCTCAAACTCCGCCAAAGGCTCGCCTTTGGAAACCGCCACTTAAGTAAGGCCGGTCCAGGGGGGCTCCCCCTGGCGGGTCCAGGGCAGAGCCCTGGCCTTACCTTTCAACAGTCAGCGTCAGAAGCTGTCGATGTTACCGGCCGATCTCGCGCGCCTGCCAGGCTGCTCACGAGTCTGGATCGGTGTCCGGCGCACCGCCGGGCCTGCCAGGTGCGTGTTCGACGTTAGCGGCTCCTGCGCGCGTCCCGCCGAACTTGTCGGCACCGCCGGCATCCGCCGCACCGGGCTTCTTGTGGTTGCCGGTGTTCTGCTGGTCGTCGGTGTGCTCAATCGTCTCTTCGGTGTGGGGCTGCTTCATCGTATCCTCCTGCTGCTGACCTGAACGCACCGGGCTGCGCGGGTTGCACCGGGAGCGGGCCGCGCCGGTATGCCGCGCACGCCCGTCGCGTTGCGGCCCCGACGTCAGGTCGGGGCGAAGCTCTGCACCAGGCTGCCGCACACGAGTCGCCAGCCATCGACCAGGACGAAGAAGATCAGCTTGAACGGCAGGGACACCGCCGCCGGCGGCAGCATCATCATGCCCAGGCTCATCAGAACGCTGGAGACCACGAGGTCGATGACCAGGAACGGCAGGTAGAGCAGGAAGCCCATCTCGAACGCCCGGCGCAGCTCGCCCACCATGAAGGCCGGGACCAGTGCGCGCCACGGCGTGTCCGCGGCCGTGGCCGGCTGCGGCAGGTGGCCGAGATCGAGGAACAACTGGAGGTCGGCGTCGCGCAGGTTGGCGGTCATGAAGTGCCGGAACGGCTCGGCGGACAGCCTCAGGCCCTCCATCTCGCCAATCCTGCCGTCGGCCAGCGGCATCAGCCCTGCGGTCCAGGCCTGGTCCAGCACCGGCTGCATGACGAAGAAGGTCAGGAACAGGGCGAGGCCGATGATCACCGTGTTGGGTGGCGTGCCCTGCGCGCCCAGCGCGCCGCGCAGCAGCGACAGCACGATCACGATGCGGGTGAACGCCGTGACCATCACCAGCAGGCTGGGTGCCAGCGACAGCACCGTGACCAGCGCGGTGATCTGCACCAGGCGGCTGGTGGCGCCCGCCTGTCCCGGCTGGCCCAGGTCGATACTGAGCGACTGCGCCCGGGCGGCGAACGGCAGCAGGAGCAGCGCCGCCGCAAGCAGCACCAGCGTGCGGCGGCTCACGGCGTCGTCTCCGGCAGCCACCCGACCACGGCGGAGGAGTCCGGTCCGGTCAGCAGCATCACCGTCCGCCCATCGACCACCACCAAGTGCAGGCGGCGCTTGACGTCGAGCGACACTGTCTCGGTGACTGCCATGCGGTGTCCGGCCCGCGTGCGTGCCGGGATGCCGAGCCACCGAACTCCCCGGCTGGCGGCCAGGATCAACGCCACCACGGCGCACAGCGCAGCGAGGGCGGCGAGGGAAGGGGTCAGCGGGGCGGTCGTGAACATGGCGCGGCCTTTTTGGCGGCGGGTTGAAGACGGGGCTCAGTCGAGTGTCGGCGGGTCCAGCACGGCAGTTGTTCGGTCGACCTCCTTGCGCAGGGCGACCAGCAGCGCGCGAAGTTCGAGGCCGGTCGTGGGCGCAAGGTCGAGGGCGCGGGCGCAGAGTTCGCCGATGCTGTCCTGCAGGCCAGAAAGGTCGACCTCGCGGCCGGCCTCCAGCAGGATACGCGCGGTCGAGAGGCTGGCGATCAGCTGCGTGCCGAGGCGGCGCACGGACTCCGCCGCGCGGTCGTCGGCCGGTCCGTCCAGCATGGGGAAGATGGCGTGCAACGTCATTGGCCCCATCACACCCGAGGCGGGTGAAGGCCGGGTTAACGAGGCGATTCACGGTTCGCTAACCAGGCGGTGCGATCCTGCTGACGGGACAGATTGGAGCGTGCCATGGACCCCGCCGACATCGGGCTGTTCAGCCTTGCCGAACGCAGGCTTGCCTGGGTGGACCAGCGCCAAGCACTGCTGTCGCAGAACGTCGCAAACGCCGACACGCCCGGCTACCAGAGCAGGGATCTGACGCCGTTTGCAGCACATCTCGGCCGGCTCGGGCTCAGCCCGTCCGAAGGCGGGGGCGCCAGCCTCGGGACCTCGGTGTCGGCCCCGGGTACGGGCACCGACCGGGCGCACGAACGCGCCGTCGACGGCAACATGGTCGGTCTCGAGGACCAGCTTGCCAAGATCGCCGATTCCGACGGCACGCAGCAGCTCGTGACCGGGCTGTACCACAAGTACATGGGGCTGTTCATGACCGCCCTCGGCAAGTCGTCCTGAGGACATCTGACATGGACCTGACCACCGCACTCAGCATCTCCGCCCGCGGCATGGACGCGCAGACCTCGCGGCTGCGCGTCATCGCGGAGAACCTCGCGAACCAGGACACCACCGGCAGCGCGCCGGGCGTCGCCCCCTACCGGCGCAAAACCGTGACGTTCGAGCAGCGTCTCGATCCGGCGCTGGGCGCGGCGACCGTCGCAGTGAAGAAGGTCGGCGCCGACCAGTCGCAGTTCCCGACGAAGTACGATCCCTCGAACCCGTCGGCCGATGCGAAGGGCTACGTGCGCACGCCCAACGTCAACAGCTTCGTGGAGATCATGGACATGCGCGAGGCGCAGCGATCCTACAGCGCCAACCTTAACGTGATGCAGGTGTCGCGCGGCATGCTGACGCGGGCGATCGAGATGCTGAAATGAGCACGATCCAGCTTGCCATGCGTGCGGCCGACGCGGTCGGCGCGTACAGCCGCGTCGACTCGGGAAGCACCGGCTCGACCGGGGCCGTGGGCTCCACGGCGGCGTCGGGATTTGGCGACATGCTCGGCCGGGCCATGCAGGGCGCGGTCGATGCCGGCCACGCCGCCGACACGCAGTCGATGCAGGCCATCGCCGGCGGCGGCAACATCACCGACGTGGTCACTGCGGTGTCGAAGGCGGAGCTGGCGCTGCAATCCACCGTCGCGATCCGCGACCGCGTGGTGCAGGCGTACCAGGACATCATGCGCATGGCGATCTGACGCACGCAGCCGATGCCAGTCCGACGCTCTGGGCAAAACGCCAGGAGGCACGATGCAGGAAACCGACGTGGCCGCCGCGTTGCACGATGCGGTGATGGTGGCCCTCAAGCTCGGGGCGCCGCCGCTGCTGGCCGCGCTCTCGATCGGGCTGGTGATCTCGCTCGTGCAGGCGGTGACCCAGATCAACGAGGCCACTCTGGCCTTCGTGCCCAAGGTCCTGGTGATCGGCGCCGTGCTCGCGCTGCTCGGCCCGTTCATGCTGACCACGCTGACCGGCTTCACCCAGGGACTGTTCGACCGCATGATCGTGGTCGGCAGCCAGTGAGCGCGGCACTCGTCCCTCGGCGCCGCGCTTCGCCATGACGCCCGACGATGCGGCGCTGGTCGCGGCGCTGCCCGGCTGGGCGTTCGCCTTCGTGCTCGTGCTGTCGCGGGTCAGCGCCGTGGTGCTGCTGCTGCCCGGCATCGGCGAGAGCGAGCCGCCCGCCATGCTCCGTGCCGGCCTGACCCTGGGCATGACGCTGCTGCTGCTGCCGGTGGTGGCGCCCCTGGTGCCGGCAGCGCCGGGCGACATCTGGCGCGACCTGCTGATGGTGGGCGCCGAGCTGCTGGCCGGCGGGCTGCTCGGCTGGCTGGCGCGCCTGCTGGTGCTCGCCCTGCCGATGGCCGGCAACATCATGTCCTACATGATCGGCCTGTCCAGCGTGCTGCAGCCTGACCCGCAGCTCGGCCAGACCACGGTTCTGGCCAAGGCGATGGGCATGGGCGCCACGGTGCTGGTGCTCTCGACCGGGCTGTACGCCCTGCCGATCGCTGCGCTCGCGGGCAGCTACCGCCTCGTAGCACCCGGCCACCTGCTGCCGATGGCCGACACGACGCAGGCCGTCGTCGCCGCGGTGGCGCAGGGTTTCGGCCTGGCGATGCAGCTTGCGGCGCCGCTCGTGTTCGCAGGCACGCTGTGGCAGCTCGGGCTGGCGCTGTGCGCGCGCCTGGTGCCGAACCTGCAGATCTACGTGGCCGCCGTTCCGGGACAGATCGCCGGCGGGCTGCTTCTGCTCTCCCTGCTCCTGGTCGGCATCGTGGGCGCGTGGAGCGAGGCGGCGCGCGCCGGCTTCATGCTGCTGCCAGGGTACTGACATGGCGGAGTCCGAGCGCGAGGACCGCACGGAGGCCGCCAGCCAGAAACGGCTTGACCAGGCCCGGGAAGAGGGCCGGGTGGCGATCTCGCGCGAGGTGCCGCACCTCGTCGGCCTGGGGGCGGCCACCCTGATGCTGGTGATGCTCGGCCCGCAGCTCGGCGGCCGCGTGATCGCGCTGGAGCGTTTCCCGCTGCGCCTCGACAGCTTCGACGCGGCGCAGGCGGGCTCTGTGCTGCGCCAGGCGATGCTGGCGGGCCTGCTGGTGTGCGGCCCGCTGATCGCGGCGGTGCTGGTCGCCGGCGTGTCCGCGACTCTGCTGCAGACCGGGCTGGTGCTGAACACCAAGGCGCTGATGCCCGACCTCGCGCGGCTGGACCCGCGCCGCGGGCTGAAGCGCATCGCGGGCAAGGACAGCCTGGTGCAGGCGGCGCGCTCCGTGGCCAAGCTGGCGATCCTGGCCTGGATCTGCTGGCACGCGATCCGCGGCGAGCTTCCTGCGCTGGGCCACGCGCAGTTCTGGTCGCCGGCGCTGCTGGCGGACCGTCTGCTGCGCGCGGTGCTGCACATCCTGATGCTGCTGCTGGGCGCGCAGGCGGCGGTCGTGGCGCTCGACGTGCTGTGGGTGCGCCACGTCCACAACCGCTCGCTGCGGATGAGCAAGCAGGAGCAGCGCGACGAGTACAAGGAGTCCGAGGGCGACCCGCACGTGAAGGGGCGCCGCCGCCAGTTGCAGCGTGCGCGCGCCAAGCAGCGCATGATGGCCGCGATCCCGAAGGCCACTGTGGTCGTGACCAACCCCACGCACTACGCTGTGGCGCTCGTCTACGAGCGTGGCGGCAAGGGGGCGCCGAGAGTGGTGGCCAAGGGCGTGGACGAGGTGGCGGCGCGCATTCGCGAGATGGCGAAGGAGCACAGGGTCCCCCTGGTGGCCAGCCCGCCGCTGGCGCGCGCCCTGTACCGTGTGGAGCTGGAGGCGGAGATCCCGGCGGAGCACTTCCAGGCGGTCGCCGAGATCGTCGCCTATGTCTGGCGCCTGGGCCGTCGTGCCGGGCCATGAGCGGGGACGCGCCGGAACTCCGCGATGCGACGCCGCGCCCGAGCGACGCCGGCGATCGGGCGGCGCCCGACGGGCAGCGTGCCGAGATCGTTCATGATTTCAACAACATCCTGATGACGATCATGGCCACGGTGGCGGAGGCGCTCGCGCGTCCTGGCCTGGACGGCGTGTCTCGTGCGGAGTTCTCCGAGATCGGCGATGCCGCGCGGCGTGGCGCGGCGCTGGCGCGGCCGCTGCTCGATGGCGGGCGGCTGGCCGCGCCCGTGCTCGTGGGCATCGACTCGGCGTTGCGCGCGATGGCGCCACTGCTGCGGCGTGCGCTTGGCGACGCCACGCTGAGCCTGACGCTGGAGCAGCCGGAGGCGGCGGTGCGGATCGACCCCGCGCATCTCGACCGCGTGCTGATGAACCTGGCGCTGAACGCCCGCAACGCGATGCCCGGTGGCGGCGTGCTGGACGTGCGCAGCGGCGTGCGGGACGTGACGGAGGCGGTGTCGCAGTTCGGCGATGCGGTGTCGCCCGGCCGCTACGTCACCATCGCGGTGCGCGACACCGGGACCGGCATTCCCGCCGCCCTCATGCCCCGGCTGTTCGAGCCTTACTTCACCACGCGCGCCGGGGCCGGAGGAACCGGGCTCGGCCTGGCGAGCGTGCGCGGCCTGGTGCGGCAGGCGGGCGGCTTCCTGGGCGTGGACAGCGAGCCCGGCCGGGGCACGACGATGTGGGTGCACCTGCCGCGCCACGAGGCGCCCTCTCGTGGCGGGACGCAGCCGGCCAGGATCGATGACGCTGCCAGCGCGCCTCCGGTCCGACAGGGCACGGTGCTGCTGGTGGACGACGAGACGGTGCTGCTTCGGCTGGCGGAGCGTGCCCTGTCGCGGGCCGGCTGGGGCGTGCTTGCCGCCGCCTCCGCGAGCGCGGCCCTGGACGCCGCGCGCGACGCCGACCGCGCGCCCTGCGTGGTGGTGTCCGACATGGCGTTGCCCGACCGAGACGGTCTCGCGCTGGTGGCCGAGATGCGCGCGCTGTTCCCCGGGATGCCGGCGATCCTGACGTCGGGGTATGCGGGCGAGGCGCTTCGCGCCCGGGCCGCGGCGGCCGGGGTGGCGCTTCTGGTCAAGCCTTTCGGGATGGCAGAGCTGCTGGACGCGGTCGCGGGAACGCTGCAACCGGGTTGTTGATCCAGCGGCGATGGCGGTCCGCCGGACGCAGAGGAAAGCCCGCGGAGCGCTCTTGAACAAACAGGGAACAAGTGCCTAATTCCCTGGCATGGACATATTTGCTGCGGCGCTGCCACCTGTGACACAGTCCGTCCTGTGACACGCAAACCCAGAGTTATGCCGCCGGGACCACTCGGTGAGGTTGTGGACGCCCCAGGGGAAGGACGCGGCATGGAAAAGAACAAGGCGCTCGAGGCGGCTCTCGGCCAGATCGAGCGCGCCTTCGGCAAGGGCTCGATCATGCGCATGGGCGCCAAGGCAGGCGACGAGCAGATCGAGGTGATCTCGTCGGGCTCTCTTGGGCTCGATCTGGCGCTCGGCATCGGCGGCCTGCCGCGCGGCCGCGTCGTGGAGATCTACGGGCCGGAGAGTTCGGGCAAGACCACGCTGGCGCTGCACGCGATCGCCGAGGCGCAGAAGCGCGGCGGCACCTGCGCCTTCATCGACGCCGAGCACGCGCTCGACCCGATCTACGCCCGCAAGCTCGGCGTGGACGTGGACAACCTGCTGCTCAGCCAGCCGGATGGCGGCGAGCAGGCGCTGGAGATCTGCGACACGCTGGTGCGCTCGGGCGCCATCGACATCGTGGTGATCGACAGCGTGGCCGCCCTGGTGCCGCGGGCCGAGCTGGAGGGCGAGATGGGCGACACCCATGTCGGCCTGCACGCGCGACTGATGAGCCAGGCGCTGCGCAAGCTCACCGGCTCGGTCAGCAAGTCCAAGACCATGCTGATCTTCCTCAACCAGATCCGCCTCAAGATCGGCGTGATGTTCGGCAACCCGGAGACCACGACAGGCGGCAACGCGCTGAAGTTCTATGCCTCGATCCGCATGGAGATCCGCCGCATCGGCCAGATCAAGGACCGCGACGAGGTGGTGGGCAACCAGACCCGGGTGAAGGTGGTCAAGAACAAGCTGGCGCCGCCGTTCCGCCAGGTCGAGTTCGACATCATGTACGGCGAGGGCATCAGCAAGATCGGCGAGCTGATCGACCTCGGCGTGAAGGCCAACGTCGTGGAGAAGTCCGGCGCCTGGTTCAGCCACGACAGCCAGCGAATCGGCCAGGGCCGCGAGAACGCCAAGCAGTTCCTGCGCGACCATCCGGAGATGGCGGACGGCATCGAGAAGAAGGTGCGCGACCAGTCCGGCGCCGTCGCCAACACCATGATGGGTGCCCCGGAGCCCGAGGAGGAAAGCGAGGGTGTGCCCGAGTAGCGCGCCGGCGGTGCTCGACGCACCGGCCGTGCCAGCGCCGGGCGTGCCCACCTCGGACGTGGCCGGCGTCATTGACGCCGACGCCCTTTCCTTCGCAGACAGGGAGCTGGTCGAGGCGGCGCGTGTCGTGCTGGTGCGGCACTACCGCCCGTTCTGGCACATGGTCTCCGCCGCGCTGCGCTCGCGCGACGGGCGTATCTGGACCGGCCTGCACCTCGGCGCCACGGTCGGGCGCATGCAGGTCTGTGCCGAAGTCACGGCGCTCGGCCGTGCGATCCTGGAGGGCGACGGGACGGTGGAATGCGCCGTGGCGTTGCGTCATCCCAAGCCGGAGGAAGTGGCTGCCGGCATTGCCGTGGTGCCGCCCTGCGGCGCCTGCCGCGAGCTGCTGACCGACTACGACCCGGACTGCGCCGTCATCGTGCCCGGGCCCGGCGGCCTGCGCCGCGTGGCGATCGGCGCGCTGCTTCCCTCGCCCTATCAGCGCTGAGTGCCGCACCTGCCGTCGCCGTGAGGCCTCCTGCCGGTGCCGCGACCGCGTGACGGCGCGGGCATTGCCCCCTTGATTGAACGAAACAGGCACAGGAGCGTTTTGCCGCCATGACACAGAACAGCAAGAGCCACGCGGACGAGCAGGCGACGCCGTCCTCCGCGTCCGAGAACCCCAAGACCGCCGCGCAGGACGACACGCCTTCCAACACCATCAAGGACCCCGACCAGTGGACCACTGGGGATGAGACCATGACCGGCGCGCAGGCCTCCTACCTCAAGACGCTGTGCGAGGAGGCCGGGGAGGCGTTCGACGCCACGCTCACCAAGGCAGAGGCCTCGAAGCGCATCGACGCCCTCCAGGGCAGCACGGGGCGCGGCAAGACCCACTGACGGGCTCGCCTACGGCGAGGCTGAGGCTCTGCCAAAGGCCTACCGTTGGACTCCGCGGACTTAAGTCATGCCGGTCCAGGGGCGGCTCGCCCCTGGCGGGTCTGGGCGTAGCCTGCCAAAGGTTCCGACGGCCCGCTTGGGCCGTTGGAATGGCAGGCGGAGGGAGAGCCCAGCCTTGCCTTCGGGCCTCCATCGGACGACGCCTCGCCGGCCTGCTCGTCTTGTCGCCTCACCTCTGCCGTTGCAAACTCAACCCCGCCGGGTTGGGCGGCATCCACGACGGGTGCCCTGGCCCGGCCTGGAGGCGATGCGATGGCGAAGATTACGGTGAAGACCCCAGTCGTCGAGCTCGACGGCGACGAGATGACGCGGATCATCTGGGGCATTATCCGCGACCGGCTGATCCTGCCCTACCTCGACGTGGACCTGAAATACTACGACCTCGGCATCGAGTTCCGCGACCAGACCGGGGACAGCGTCACCGTGGAGGCCGCCCACGCGATCCGCCAGTACGGCGTCGGCGTGAAGTGCGCGACCATCACCCCCGACGAGACGCGGGTGCGCGAGTTCAGCCTCAAGACGATGTGGCGCAGCCCCAACGGCACGATCCGCAACATCCTCGACGGCACCATCTTCCGCGAGCCGATCATCTGCCGCAACGTGCCGCGCCTGGTGCCGCACTGGAGCCAGCCGATCGTCATCGGGCGCCATGCCTACGGCGACATCTACCGCGCGAGCGAGATGCGCGTGCCCGGCCCCGGCCGGGTCAGCCTGGTGTACCAGCCCGCCGACGAGAGCGAGCGCGCGCAGATCCTCTCCGTGCACGAGTTCCAGGGGCCGGGCGTGGCGATGGGGATGCACAACACCCGCGCCTCGATCGAGGGTTTTGCCCGCGCGAGCTTCAACTACGGGCTGACGCGCAACTTCCCGGTCTATCTCTCGACCAAGAACACGATCCTCAAGGCCTATGACGGGCTGTTCAAGGACATCTTCCAGGACGTGTTCGACGCGGAGTTCCGCGAGCAGTTCGCGGCGCGCGGCCTGACCTACGAGCACCGGCTGATCGATGACATGGTGGCCAGCGCGCTGAAATGGTCGGGCGGCTACGTGTGGGCGTGCAAGAACTACGACGGCGACGTGCAGAGCGACATCGTGGCGCAGGGTTTCGGCAGCCTCGGCCTGATGACCAGCGTGCTGCTCAGCCCGGACGGCCAGACAGTGGAGAGCGAGGCGGCGCACGGCACCGTCACGCGGCACTACCGCGAGCATCAGCGCGGGCGCGAGACCAGCACTAACCCGATCGCCTCGATCTTCGCCTGGACGCGGGGGCTGGCCTATCGCGGGCGCTTCGACAACACCCCAGACGTCACCGCCTTCGCCGACACTCTGGAGCGGGTGTGCATCGAGGCGGTGGAGGCGGGCGCCATGACCAAGGACCTCGCGGTCCTCGTCGGGCCGGAGCAGCCTTGGATGAACACCCAGGCGTTCCTCGATCGCATCGAGCAGGGAATGCGCAAGGAGATGGCCCGTGACTGAGCGCGAGGGCGACGTTGCTGGCGCGACGCAGGCGGGGGGCCTGGAGCGGTTCCCGCTGGCCCGGCGCGGCTTCATGATGAGCGGCCTGATCTCTGGGCTGACGCTGGCCACGACCACGGTGGAGGCGCAGGCGATCCACACCGGCGCGGACGGGCTGGTCGCAGGCGAGGTGCAGGTGCCGGTCGCCGACGGCACGCTCCCCGGCTACCGCGCGCGGCCGGACGGTGCGGGGCCGTTCCCGGTCATCCTGGTGATCGAGGAGATCTTCGGGGTCCACGAGTACATCAAGGACGTCTGCCGCCGCCTGGCCGGGCTCGGCTATCTCGCCGTGGCGCCGGAGCTGTACGCGCGCATCGCCGATCTGTCGAAGATGAGCGATGCGCAGCAGATCGTGCGCGACGTCATCAGCAAGGCGCCGGATGCGACAATGCTGTCGGACCTCGACTCCGCCGCCGCCTGGGCCACCGGCGCCGAGGAGCGGGGCGACGCGGCGCGGCTGGGCGTGATGGGCTTCTGCCGCGGCGGGCGCGACACCTGGCTGTATGCCGAGCACAACCCCGGCCTGCGGGCCGCGGTGGCGTGGTACGGGCCGGTCGATACGCCGGACACGCCGATCCAGCCGCACAGCCCGCTCGACCTGGCGGGAACGCTGCACTGCCCGCTGCTCGGGTTGTACGGGGGGCAGGACACCAGCATCGCGGCGGCCGATGTGGCCACGGCGGCGGGCCGGGCGCGGGCGGCGGGCGGCACGGTGGAGATCGTGACCTACCCCGACGCGCCGCATGGGTTCCACGCGGACTACCGGCCGAGCTACCGCAAGGCCGACGCGGAGGCGGGATGGGCGCGGGCCATGGCGTGGTTCCGGGAACACGGGGTGGCCTGAAGCAAGGCCAGGGCTCTGCCCCCATGCTTGGAGACGGGGGACCCGCCAAAGGCAGGGCCCTTGGAACCTTTCTTCTAAGTCAGCCGGTCCAGGGGCGGCTCGCCCCCCGCCTTGAAGCAGGGGCGGGTCTGGGCATAGCTGGCCAAAGGTTCCAACGGCCCGCTTGGGCCATTGGAATGGCCAGCGGAGGGAGAGCCCGGCCTTGCCTGCCTACTCGTGCCCCTCCGCGAGCCGCCCCGCCCCGGCATCGCCCCTGACGAACATCTGCGCCGTGGCGTGCGAGACGAACACCTGGCGGCTGCGCAGGAACCCCATGCCGAGGATCAGGTCGACGTCGTTGTCCGAGCCGTTGGATACGCCGATCACCGGGTCATGGATCGTCTCCGCGCCCACTTGCAGCGTGGAGAACCCATGGACCCGAACGTCGACGGCGCGCTCGCCGATGCCCTGGCCTGTGCCAGCGCGGTCGTGCGCCAGCTTGTCCGGCGTGAGGCGCAGGGCCTCTGCGCCGCGTTCCAGCAGCAGGTCGCCGCCGGCACCGGTGTCCAGCATGGCCGTGAGGCGATGGCCGTCCAGCTCGACCGGGAACACGAGGTGGTTGTGCTCTGACAGCCGGATCGGGATCGGCGTGGCCGTGCCCCAGGGCGGCGACACGGCGGCGCAGCCGCGCACTGTGTAGAGGCTGATCTCGCGGTGGCCGATGTCGAGGCCGACGTCGTAGCGCGACAGCAGGTCCTCGCCGATCAGCCCGGACACGGCGAGGTCGCCGCGCCCGACCGCGCCCAGCGAGGCGGCGAACACGTCGATCTTGCGGTAGGTCACGCCGCCGAGCTGCAGGGAGTCGAGCGCCACGACCTGCGAGTAGGCGTTGCCGCCGAGGCCGACGAGCCGGTGCGCGCTCATGCCGGGGTCGGGGCGCAGGTCAAGCGTCGCCACCAGCTCCGGGGTCACGGCGGTGGTCTGCGCGCCGCTGTCCACCGCAAGGCCCACGGTCTCGCCGTTGATCCGCGCCGGCACCACGACCATGGTTTGCCGCATCATCACGGGCAGCGTCGAGTGCCACTGCACAGTGCAGGCACCGCCCGACGCGGCCTGGCACCCGGCCAGGAGCAGCACCCCGGCCGGCGCCAGGCCTCGCAGGGCGCGGCGCCACGTCATGTCGGGCCGTTCGCGCATCGCCGTCTCCCCTGGCCTGTTCAAGCCAGCACGGCAAGCGCCGCGCGCACCGCGTCGAACGCCGCCTCGGCCCGCGCGAGGTCGGGGCCGCCGCCCTGCGCAGCGCCGGGCTTGCCGCCGCCTCCCTTGCCGCCGACCGCGGCGCTGGCGGCGCGCACCAGGTCCACGGCGCTGAGGCGGGCGGTGAGGTCGTCGGACACCACGACCACGAGGCTGACCTTGCCCTCCGCCGTGGACAGGGCTGCGACCACGGACGCCTCGCCGAGCTGGCGGCCGATCGTCTCGGCCAGGCCGCGCAGGTCGCGCGCCGCCACCTCGCCGAGGTTGCGCGCCGCCAGCCGCACGCCGCCGACCTGCTCGACCGATGCGGCGGCGGCGCCCTCCGTGGCCAGGCGGCGCTGCAGCTCGGAGACCTGGCGCTCCAGTCGGCGGCGGTCCTCGGCCAGCGCCGCGATCCGCTCGACCAGCTCGGCGGGGTTGACCTTGAGCGCGGCGGCGGCCTGCGACAGGCGCGACTCGCTGGCGGCGGCCAGGGCCTCCGCGGCGTGCCCGGTCACCGCCTCGATACGGCGCACCCCGGCGCTGACGGCGGACTCCGAGACGATGCGGAACAGGCCGATGTCGCCGGTGCGGCGCACGTGGGTGCCGCCGCACAGCTCGGTGGACCAGCCGCGGTGGCCCTCGCGGTCGGGCACGCCCATCGCCACGACGCGAACCTCGTCGCCGTACTTCTCGTTGAACAGCGCCATCGCGCCCTCCGCCACCGCGGCCTGCGGCGTCATCAGCCGCGTGGTGACCTCGGTATTCTCGCGGATGCGGCGGTTGACCTCGGCCTCCACGGCGGCCAGCTCCTCTGCGGCGACCGGGCGGGGCTGGCTGACGTCGAAGCGCAGCCGGTCCGGCGCGTTCAGGCTGCCCTTCTGCGCGACGTGGGTGCCGAGCTGGCGGCGCAGCGCCTCGTGCAGCAGGTGGGTGGCGGAGTGGTGCGCGCGTATCGTGCCGCGCCGGGCATGGTCCACCTCCGCTGCGACGGCGGCCCCGACCCGCGCCGTGCCGTGCTCCACGCGCCCGACATGGACGAACAGGTCGCCGAGCCGGCGCTGCGTGTCGGTCACGACGACGCGGAAGCCCTCGCCCGCGATCGTGCCGGTGTCGCCGACCTGGCCGCCGCTCTCGCCGTAGAACGGGGTCTGGTTCAGCACCACTGCGACCTGCGCGCCCGCCGCCGCCTCGGCGACGACCGCCCCGTCCACCACCAGGGCGGCCACCTGCGCCTCGGAGGCCTCCGTGGCGTAGCCGAGGAACTCCGTGGGCCCGACCGCCTCGCGCAGCTCGAACCACACGCGCTCGGTGCCCGCGTCGCCCGAGCCGGCCCAGGCGGCGCGGGCGCGTCGGCGCTGCTCCGCCATCGCGGCCTCGAAGCCGGCGACGTCGACGGCGCGGCCCTCCTCGCGCAGCGCGTCCTGCGTCAGGTCGAGCGGGAAGCCGAACGTGTCGTACAGCCTGAACGCGACCTCGCCCGGCAGCGTGCCGCCCTCGCCGAGCCGCGCGGTCTCCTCGGCGAGCAGGCCGAGGCCGCGCTCCAGCATCGCCTTGAACCGCGTCTCCTCCAGCCGCATCGTCTCGCCGATCAGCCCCTCGGCGCGCGCCAGCTCCGGGTAGGCGCCGCCCATCTGGCGCACCAGCACCGGCAGCAGGCGGTCGAACGCAGGGTCGCGCGTGCCCATGCGGTGCAGGTGGCGCATGGCGCGGCGCATGATCCGGCGCAGCACGTAGCCGCGGCCCTCGTTGGACGGCAGCACCCCGTCGGCGATCAGGAACGCGGTGGCGCGCAGGTGGTCGGCCACGACGCGATGGCTGGCGCGGAACTCGCCCGCGGCGGCCTGGCCGGTGGCGTCGACGCTGGCCGCGATCAGCGCGCGGAAGGTGTCGGTGTCGTAGTTGTCGCCCACGCCCTGCAGCACCGCGGCGATGCGCTCCAGGCCCATCCCGGTGTCGATCGAGGGCCGGGGCAGGGGGGTGCGCGTGCCCCTCTCGCCAGGAGAGGGGGGCGGCCCCTCCTCGTCCTGCATGAACACGAGGTTCCAGATCTCGGTGAAGCGGTCGCCGTCCTGGTCGAGTGAGCCGGGCGGGCCGCCGGCCACGCCCTCGCCGTAGTCGTAGAAGATCTCCGAGCACGGCCCGCACGGCCCTGTGTCGCCCATGCGCCAGAAATTGTCGTCGGACGCGATGCGCAGGATGCGGCGCTCGTCCAGCCCGGCGATGCGGCGCCACAGCCCGGCGGCCTCGTCGTCGTCGTGGTACACCGTGACCAGCAGGCGATCGGCCGGGATGGCGAAGCCCTGGGTCAGCAGCGTCCAGGCCAGCTCGATGGCCAGCGGCTTGAAGTAGTCGGCGAAGCTGAAATTGCCGAGCATCTCGAAGAAGGTGTGGTGGCGCGCGGTGTAGCCGACGTTGTCGAGGTCGTTGTGCTTGCCGCCGGCGCGCAGGCATTTCTGCGCGGAGGCGGCGCGGGCGTAGGGGCGGCGCTCCTGGCCGGTGAAGACGTTCTTGAACTGCACCATGCCGGCGGCGGTGAACAGCAGCGTCGGGTCGTTGCGCGGCACCAGCGGGCTGCTCTCCACCACGCGGTGCTCGCGCGCGGCGAAGTAGTCGAGGAACGTCGCGCGGATGTCGTTGCTCGACAGGCCGGGGCTCGACAGGCCGGGGCTCGACAGG
>CAXSES010000002.1:22233-45863 GCA_964236225.1 uncultured Acetobacteraceae bacterium | reverse complement strand
ATGGTTGCAGACCGCTCGGCAGGATACAACCTTGGCGGGTCGAAGGGCCGCAGGAGGCAAGGGTCCTGCCCCATCCGCCAGAAGTCCGACCCAAGGACGAAGCCTCCAGGGACCCCGCCCGAGGGATCACTGTCGAAGGCCGACCTGCCTTACGTGTGCCGGTCCAGGGCGGCTCGCCCTGGCGGGTCCAGGGCAGAGCCCTGGCCTTCTTCGCTCGCCTCCGCGATCATCGCTTCCAGCTCCGCCGCCCGGTGCGCCGAGGTGTGCCTCGCCAGCACACGCGCCCGCCCCGCATTGCCGACGCTCCTGCGCGCCGGCTCTGGCCAGTCCAGCAGCGCCAGCACGTCCTCGGCCCGCTCCGCGACGCGCAGCTCAGAGCCGATCCGCAGCACCTCGTCCAGGCCCGGCCAGGAATCGGAGATGATCGGCGTGGCGCAGGCTGCCGCCTCGAACAGCCGCACGCTGGGGCTCCACCCGGCGGCGACCATGTCCGCCCGCGTGACGTTCAGCGTCCAGGCGCAGGCGGAGTAGAACCCGGCATGGTCCACCGGCGGCAGGTGCTCGATGCGCTCCACGTTGCGCGGCCAGTCCGCGGTATCGGGGTATTGCGGCCCGGCCACCACGAAGCGCCGGTGCGGCGTGCGGCGCGCGGGCTCCAGCAGCAGCCGCTCCAGCACCGGCTGGCGGTCCGCGCTGTAGGTGCCGAGATAGCCGAGATCCCAGCGCACGACGGCGCCGGTCGCGCGGTAGTGCTCGGGATCGACCGAGCAGTAGAACGCCCGTGCCCGACGCGCCCCGTACTCGCGCTCCAGCCGCGCCAGCGTCGGGCCGCCGGTGAACGACAAATAGAGGTCGAAGCCCGGGATGGTCCCGGCATCGACGTAGTCGCGCTCCCCGGCCGCCAGCCGTGCCAGCGTCACCGGCGTGTCGATGTCGTAGAACGCGAACACCCCGCGCACCGCGCCGCGCAGCCAGGCGGCGACCGCGACGCCGTCCGTGACGTAGGAGCCGAGCACCACGGCGTCTGCGGCGGCGACGCGCGCGCGCCAGGGCTCCAGCCCGTCCAGCGAGCCGTACAGCGCCAGCTCGCAGAACTCGGGCGCCGCCATGTCGCGCGACGCGGCGTACCAGGGCTGGTCGCGTTCCAGGAACAGCAGATCGTGGCCGCGCGCCGCGAGGGCGCGCAACAGCGCGCGGTAGGTCGTTGCGTGCCCGTTGCCCCACGACGAGGACAGGCTCAGCCCGAGGAACACCAGCCTCATGCGCCGCCCTGCCCCATGCGCGGATCAGGCCGCCCGCGCCTGCGCCAGCGTCGTGGCGAGCAGCGCGTCCAGCTCCGCCGCGCGGCGTTCGTAGGTGTGCCCCGCCAGCACGCGCAGGCGCGCCGCCTCGCCGATCCGCCGCGCCCGCTCCGGGGTCAGCGTGCGCAGGTGCTCGGCGACCTCCGCCCCGCAGCAGGCCACAAGCACCTCCTCTCCCGGAGCGAGGAACTGCTCGATGCCGTCCCAGGCGTCGGTGATCAGGCACGCGCCGGCGCCCGCCGCCTCGAACACCCGCGTCGCGGGCGAGAACCCGACATCGGCCATGCTGTCGCGCGCCACGTTGAGCACCGCCAGCGCCGAGCAGTTCAGCGCATTGTGGTCTGCCGTGCGCACATGCCCTGTCAGGCTGATATTCCTAGTCATGGGTTTTCCATGCCATCCGTTGCCGCCAAGCAGGAAGCGCCGCCCAGGCAGCGACGCCGCGGGCTCCAGGAAGAACCGCTCCACCCTGGCCTCGCGGTCCGGCAGCCGGTTGGCCAGGAACGACAGATCCGCGGCGAAGCGCGGCTCGGCCGGCACGGGATGGTGAGTCGCCGGATCGAGCGCGTTGTAGATCGGCACGCAGCGCCGCGCCCCGAACCCCTCGTAGGCGGCGACCACCGGCGGCCCGCCGCCATACGTCACCACCAGGTCCAGCGCCGCGAGCGCGCGCCGCACCGGATGCCCCGTGTCGCCGCGCATCTCGGCGAGCGTGGCCGGCGCGTCCACGTCCACGAGGCAGCGCAGCGCCCCCGGCCGCGCGCCGGCCACCACGCCGTCGAGCAGCTCCTCGTCGAACACGCCGACGCCGCTCGCCTTCATGACGACGTCGGCGCGACCCGCCTCGGCGAGCACCGCGCGCAGCCCCTCCGGCGTCGCCGGCCACACCACGACCCTGGCCCAGTCGGGCGGCTCGATGTCGCGGTGGCTCTGCCGGTCGAACGCATCAGGCTCGTAGAAGGTGATGCCATGCCCCAGCCGCGCCATCGCGCCGAGCAGCCCTCGGTAGTACGTCGCCGCCCCGTTCCAGTATGACGACAGCAGGCTCGACCCGTAGAATGCGATCTCCATCAGCCCGCTCCCTGCGCCGCCCCAATCCCTGCCGCCCCGGTCCCTGCCGCCCCGGTCCCTCCTGCCGCGGTGCCGCCCGCTCCCTGCGCCACCGCCCCGCCCTCCAGCCGCGCCACGATCGCCAGCAGCTCGTCCACCCGGTGCGCGCAGGTGTGGCGCGCCAGGATCGTCGCCAGGCCGTGCGCCGCAATCCGCTCGCGCAGCCCTGTGTCCTCGCGCAACGCCCGAACCTGCGCCCGCATCGCCTTCCCGTCCGAGGCGGTGAGGAAGTCCTCGCCCGGCGTGAACAGGCCCTCGCTGTCCCGCCACGGCGCCGAGACCAGCGGGATGCCGCAGGCCAGCGCCTCGAACACCCGGATCGTGGGGATGCCCGGCAATGCCGTGGCGTACGAGCGGCGCGGCACATGCACCGTGAGCAGGTGGCGGGCGAACACCCCGGGCACGCGCGGGTTGGCCAGCCAGCCCCGGTAGCGCGCCCCGAAGCGCCGCAGCAGCGCCAGCGCCTCGTCCGGATAGCGCACGCCGTGGATGTCGAGCGCCATCCTTTCCGCCGACAGCGGCGCCAGCAGGAACTCCTCCAGCTCGGCGGTGCGCTCGCCATCCCCCCAGTTGCCGATCCACACCGCGCCGGCCCGCTCGCCCCTGGCCGCAGGCGGGCGGAACAGCCGGACGTCGGCCGCCTCGTGCCAGGTGAACACCCGCCCGCCCCAGCCCCAGCCGCGATACACCTCGCTCAGCGCCTCGCCGAACGCCAGCACCGCGTCGTAACCCGACAGGTCGAAGCGCCGGATCGCTTCCGGGTCGCTGACCGCGCGGTGGTGCGTGTCGTGGAACAACAGGCAAAAACGCCCGCCCGCGGCCCTGCGCGCGCCGATCGCGGCCACCAGCGCCGGCTCGCTCCACTCGTGCACCAGCACCAGCTCGGCACCGTCCAGCACCGCGTCCAGGTCGGGCTCCGGCGGCATCCGCTCGGACCTCAGCTCCGGGTAGTGCGCCGCGAACGCCGCCAGCCCCGCCTCGCCCGCATCGCGCACCAGGTTGTCGCGGCTCCACGACTCCGCCGGCTCGAAGGCGCGCACATCGTGCCCGCGCGCCACCAGCTCGCGCAGCACGCCGCGCAGGAAATGCGCGTTGCCGTGGTTCCAGCAGGACTCTAGCGAGTGCGTGATGTAGACGATTCGCATCAGCGCGAACCGCCCACGGAAGACAGGAAGGCAAGGCTGGGCTCTGCCCAGACCCGCAAAGGGTCCGAGGACCCTTTGATCCCTTGACTTAAGAAGTGGATTCTCAAGGCGAGCCTTGAGCGGAGTCCCCGCCTGCAAGCATGGGGGGCAGAGCCCCTGGCCTTCCTTTGCCCCCGGACCCGACCCGCCGGTGCACCTCGGCCGTCCCCGCCGCTAGCGCCGCCACCCCGTAGCGCCCCGCCCGCTTCCCTGCCGCGGCCGCCAGCCCCTCCGGCGCGTCCAGCGCCCGCAGCATCGCGTGCGAGAACCCTGCCGCGTCGCCCGGCGCCACGAACAGCGCCGCGCCGTCCCACAGCTCGCGCAGGCTGGCGATGTCGGGCAGCACCAGCGCCAGCCCCGCCTGCGCCGCTTCCAGCACCGAAAGCCCGAACGGCTCGTAGCGCGCCGCCGAGGCAAACACGCTCGCCCCCGCCATCGCCTCCGTTAGCCCCGCCTCGTCCAGCACCCCCAGCAGCCGCAGATGCCGCGGCACGAAAGCAGCGCCGTTCGGCCCCGCCACCGCCCCCGCGGCCCACACCGGCGCGTCCAGCCCCGCCGCCGCCGCGTCCAGCACCGCTGCACCCTTCGCCTCGTCCCACAGCCGCCCCGCCGTCAGCACCGCACGCCGCCGCGGCCCACGCCCGCGCGGCAGGGGACGACGCCCGTTATGCACAACCTCGATCGCCCGCCCGCTCCGGTGCGCGCGCCGCAACGCATCGGCCATGGCCCGGCTGGGCGCCACCACGGCGTCCGCGCGCTCCAGCCCCGCCGTCGTCGCCGCGACGTTGCACGCGAACTCCCCAGCCACCGGCCCCGCGCGCATCGCGGCCCACCAGGTCGCGAGGTCGGAGTGCGCCACCGCCACCACCGGCGCCGGCCAGGGCGCCTCGCCCACCAGCGCCGGGGCATGGAGATGCACCGCCTCGACGCCCTCGCGCGCCGCCAACGCCCTCAGCGCCGCCGCCGACGCCTGGAGCGACGCCGCGTCCCGGGCGAGCCAATCCAGCGGCAGGCCGGTGTCCACGATCCGCAACCCGGACGCCTCGGCTTGCTGCGCGGCGGTGGGCGAGGGTCCCAGCACGGCAAGCGTCACATCCCAGCCAAGCCCGGCGGCAAGCTCGAGGCTGTAGCGCCAGACGCCTCCCACGGCGTCGGTGGTCAGGAGCAGCCGCACAGGAAAGGCCAGGGCCCTGCCCCATGTCCTGGAGGCGAGGACCCGCCAAAAGGCGAGCCCTTTGGAATCGACTTATTGAAACAAGTGGTTTCCAAAGGCGAGCCTCTGGCGGGGTCCCCGCTTCCAGGCACGGGAGGCGAAGCCCCTGGCCTTGCCTTCCTGCCTGCCCCGCTCAGCAGCCGCACGCCGCCTCCAGCGCCGGCAGCGCCATCGGCGCCTCAGCGATGCCGCCCTGCACGTCGGAGAACCGACCGAACTGCGCGAGGTAGTGGGCGTGCGACCGCTCCCAGGCCAGCTCGTCCGGCTCGCCCCAAAGCCGCCGGTAGTCGGGCGAGCTGGGATAGGGATAGAGCGGCACCGGGTCGTTGGCCCACACCCCTTCGCCGCGCAGCCGGTCGCGCCAGGCGGCGACCATCTGGGCGTCGTCACCGCTGCTCTCGATCAGGTTGGCCTGCACGAACGGCACGTGGCGCCGCGCCAGGATCAGCCGCTCCGCCAGTTCCTCCGTGCTCATCCTGCACCGCTTGTCCAGCGACGCCCTCCCCTCGGCGGTGAGGCTCTCCACTCCGGCCTCGATCGACACGCAGCCCGCGCGCCCGAGCAGCGCCAGCATCTCCGGCTTCCACAGGTCGATGCGGGTCTGCACCCCGAACTGCACCCCCCGTCCCTGCGCGCCCCCCCGCCTGCCGAGCGCCAGCAGCGCGTCAAGCAGCGCCGCGTCCGGCAGGAAAATCTCGTCGATGAAGTAAAGGTAGCCGACGCCCTGCGCCTGCAGCGCCTCGATCTCCTCCATCAGCAGCGCGAGGTCACGCCTGCGGTACCTGTCGCGGAAGTCGATCTTGGCGCAGAACGAGCAGGTGTAGGGGCAGCCGCGCGACGCCTCAACCTCGGCCCCGGGCACGTCCGGATGCGCGTCGAAGCGGTGGTGGTGGTGACGGTGCCTGCGCACCCACTCGTCCGGCCAGCGCAGCGCCGGCAGGTCGGTGAAGCGCGTCGACAGCGGCCCGCCCGGGGCGCGCAGCAGCACGCCGCCCTCCAGCCCCACGGTGCCCGGCAGCACACCGGCCACGGCGCCGTTGGCCAGCGCCAGCACCGCCTCCTCGCACTCCCCGCGCACCACGGCGTCGCAGCCGAGCTTGCGCAGCGTCGCCGCGGGCGTGGACGAGCCGTGCGGCCCCACCGCCACCACGCGCCCCGCCTGCCCGCCCTCCGCGCCGGACCCGCCCAGCGCCTCGACCATCTGCCGCGGCACCCGCAGCTCCGGCTGCGCGCAGCGCCAGAACAGGTAGGACGGCGCCGTGGTCAGCACCGTCATCTGGGCCCCGAAAGCGGCCACCTCGCGCGCCATCGCCGCCGCGTCCAGCCCCTGCAGCAGCCCGTCGAGCAGCAGCGTCTGGTGCCCGGCGCGTTCCAGCAGCGCGCGGCACGCGCCAAGCTCGATCGGCAAATGCGGCTCGCGGCAGCCGAAATAGATGCTGCCGGCGAAGTCCCAGGGCGGGTTGAGCAGCGCGACCCTCACGCCCTCGCCCTCACGGCCATGAGGCCGGTCGCCTCCTCGCCCTCCCGGGTCGCCAGCGACTGCGCGAGGCGGCGCAACCCGTCGCGCCAGCCCACCGGCGCGGACAGCCCGAGCACGCGGGCCGCCTCGCGCGAATCCGCCACGAAATAGCGCTGGTCGCCCGGCCGCCAGTCGTCGAAGGACAGCGACGCGCGACGCCCGGTGACCGCCTCCAGCTCGGTGATCGCCGCGCGCAGGGTCACGGCGTTCGCGGCGCCCCCGCCCAGGTTGAAGGCCCGGCCCGCGACCTCGCCGATCCTGCGCCAACACGCCAGGTAGGCATCCACCGCGTCATCGACGTACAGCACGTCGCGCACCTGCCGCCCGTCGCCATAGATGCTGATCGGCTGTCCCGCCAGCATCGACAGCAGGAAATGCGCGAGCCAGCCCTGGTCCTCGGTGCCCATCTGCCGTGGCCCGTAGATGCAGCTCATCCGCAGCACGCAGGCCGGCACGCCGAACGAGCGGGCGTAGTCCAGCACGTACTGGTCCGCCGCCCCCTTGGAGCACCCGTACGGCGTGTGGAACGACAGCGGCCGCGCCTCGGAGATGCCGTGCGCCCGCAGGCTTGCGTCCTGCGGCAGCCAGCCGCGCGTGGCAGCAGCCCCGGGACCGTGCGCGCCGCCATCGAGGGAGGGCAGGTCCGCCAGCGCCACGCCGACGTCGCCCAGGTCGCCGTACACCTTGTTGGTGCTGGCGAACACCAGCGGCGCCCTGTCGCCCCGCCGCCGCAGCGCCTCCAGCAGGAACAGCGTGCCGCGCACGTTGACGTCGAAATCCGCCTCCGGCTCCACCAGGCTCGTGGTCACCGCGACCTGGGCGGCGAGGTGGAACACCGCCTCCGCCCCCGACACCGCGGCCAGGACGGCGTCGCGGTCGCGGATGTCTGCCACCACCGAGGACACCCTGCGCGGATGGCGGCGCTTCAGCCATGCGAGGTTGCGCTCCACGCCGTCGCGCGCCATCGCGTCGAACACCAGGACGTCGTGGCCATCCGCCGCCAGCCGGTCGGCGAGGTTGCAGCCGATGAACCCCGCGCCGCCAGTGACCAGCACCGGCCGCGTGCCGAGCACCGCCGGCGCCCCTGCCCTGCCGCTCACCGCCGCCACGTCACGCCGATGCGCCACCCGGTCGCGGTCCTGCCGCAGCCCGATGCCACGCTCACGCGACCAGCCCGCGCGTCTCGAGCTCGCGCCGGGCCTGCTCCACCCTGTCGGTGGCCTGCTGCCGGCGCACCCACTCCACCAGCTCGCCGAGGCTGTCGCCGAACGAGCGACGCGGTGCGTAGCCCAGCACCTCGCGTGCCAGCCCGATATCGGCGAAGCAGTGACGGATGTCGCCGGACCTGGCCTTGCCGACCAGCTCCGGCGTGCGGCCGGGCTGGCCCATCGCGTCGGCCATCGCCTGCGCCACCTGGTTGATCGACACGTCCTGGCCGCTGCCGATGTTGAACACCTGCCCAGCCGCCTCCGGCACGTCCAGCGCCAGCAGGAAGGCGCGCGCCACGTCGTCCACGTGCACGAAGTCGCGCCGCTGCTCGCCGTCCTCGAACACCAGCGGCCGCTCTGCGTTGTGCAGCCTGCTCGCGAAGATCGCCAGCACGCCGGTATAGGGGTTCGACAGTGCCTGGCCCGGCCCGTAGGCGTTGAACAGGCGCAGCGCCACGCCCTGCATCCCGTAAGCGGGCGCCACTGTCAGCAGCAGCCGTTCCTGCACGTACTTGGTCAGCGCGTACACAGAGCCGACGCTGGGCCGCTTCCATTCCGGCGTGGCGATCGGGCGCAGAGGCACCCCGTCCGCGTCCGCCGGGTCCCACGAGCCGCCGACCCGGCCGGTCGGCCGCTTCACGTCCTCCATCACCTCACCCGATGCCGTGCAATACAGCCCCTCGCCGTACACGCTCATCGAGGAGGCCACCACGACCCGCTCCACCGGCCGCCGCGTCAGCGCCTCTGCCAGCACGGCAGTGCCGGTGTCGTTGACCGAGACGTAGCGCTCGATGGCGTACATGCTCTGCCCGACGCCGACCTCGGCCGCGAGGTGCACGACACGGTCCATGCCGCGCAGCGCTGACGCCACCCGCTCGGAGTCGCGCACGTCGGCATGGACGAACTCCACGTCGCGCAGCACCGGGTGGGCCGCTGCGATCTGCGCCGAGGCGTTCGCGCCGTGCACCTGGTCGATCAGGCTGTCGAGCACCCGGACCTCGTCGCCGCGCCCCAGCAGCGCGCGCACCAGGTGGCAGCCGATGAAGCCGGCGCCGCCTGTGACCAGGACCCTGTTCGACATCCACACCCCTTTCGACGCCGGACCCGCACACCGGCACGCCTCGCTGACGCGGTGCCATGCGGCCGCATCTATGTAGCTTCGGGGATAGGACCCGTTCGGGGATCGGTCAATGCCGCGACGCGAATGGGGCGTCCCCGTCTCGGCAGGCCAGGGCTTCGCCGCCTGCCTCGAGCGCGGGCCGCGAGGGGCCGTGGCCCAGGATCGGCAAAGAATTTCCAGGGGCACTGTCCCTGGCGGATCGAGGGCGGAGTCCTTGCCTTCCGTGCCGACCCTTGATCAGGACAACACTGACGCGGGCCGATGCTGTCCGGCCGTGCAGTGCCGCGACACGCGTACGGTCGACACCGCGGCCACTGCCAAGTTGGCGTGCGCAAAGGTTTCCTGCGGCAAAGCATCCGAGTACCCCGCTGCACATTATGTTACAGTTGCACGCCTTGAGCATCAAATATTCATGTCACGACGTTGTGTGATGACCGATAGGGTGGTCTGGTGCGCTTGGACTGGCATCGCCGCAGCCGGCGGCCAGGAAAATTCGAGGAGACGCGACTTGTCAGGATCAACGACCACGACGCTCAGCGCGCAGGACCAGACGTTCCTGCTCAGCGACACCGAGAACAAGTATGCCGAGGCGCAGATCGACTCCCTGGCGGCCAACCAGGGTGCGTCAGCCACGGTGGGCGAGCTGGGCCGCTGGTTCGGCGTCGATTACGGCCGACTCATCGGCACCGACCTCGCTGTCGCCAAGACCTACAACGTGCAGTCGCCGAGCGGGCCTGGCGTGCCGCAGGTCGCGCTGATCACCAGCCTGGGTTCGCTGACCGGCACCGCCTTCGACACCAGCTATCTCTCCGACGTGGTCACTCTGAAGCAGCAGGACATCGCCGGCGCGTCGACCGAGATCAGCTCGGGCGGCAACCCAGTCCCCATCCAGGCCGCGATGGGCAGCAACAGCCTGGTCACCGAGCACCTTGCCGAGACGCAGTACGTCCAGGCCGCGCTGGCCGGGACCGCGCTGCCGGCGGTGCCGAACTCGATGCCGATCGCCGGCCCGCCGCTGGCGCCCACCACCAGCTCCAACGCCGTCGACCAGACCTTCGTGACCACCGCGGTCCAGGGCGGCGTCACCGCGATGCAGGAGGGGATGATGGCGGCGAGCGCCACCACCTCGCCCGACCTCAGCCTGCAGATGTACGGCTACTGGACCCGCTGCGAGAACGCCCAGGCCGGTGCCAACATCACCGCCACAGCGGCCGCGCTGAACGCCGCCTCGGCCGCCGGCACCAACACCAGCGGCACCGCAGTCACCGGCACGCTCGTGGTTCCGACCACGCTGACCAGCGCGCAGGCGATCCAGGTCGCGACGCTGGGGAGCTTCACCGGCACGGTCGCCGAGATCACCTTCGCCGCGGACCAGGTGTCCAATGACCAAGCCCTTGTCGCCGCCATCAAGGCCGAGACCACCGGCGGCTCCGACCAGGCCATGGTGGCGCTTGCCCAGGCGATCCTGACCCCCGCCGAGGCGTTGCTCACCCAGGCGGTGATCGAGAGCGTGCAGGTGGGTGGCGGCTTCACCGATACCCAGCTTGCGCCCAACACGCTGGCGGGCGCGATCGTCTCGCAGATCGCGACGGCGGCCGGCACTGGCGGGCTGACCATCGGCAATCTTTCCATTGGCCCGGCCACGCTGGCCTCCGGGGTTGGCGGCGTGCTGCTCGTCGACGTCGCGGGCGCCAGCGTCGTGGCGCCTGCGGGCTATGCCGACATCCTCGACATTGGCGGCCCGGCCACCATCAACGCCACAGCGATGACCGCCAACACCGTCGTCGGCGCGACCTCGGGCCTGACCTATTACGGCGCGACCGGGGCCAGCGGCGAGCTGCTGCTGAATGGCGGCCCGAGCCTTGTCGAAGGCGCCGCCACCGGTGCCGGCGACTACACGGTCGTCGGCTCCAACGCCGGCAGCAACACGATCTTCGCAGGCTCCGGCACCGACCTGATCGCCACCGGCACCGGCGCCAGCCTGGTCGGCCTGGGCAGCGGCGCCAACACCGTCACCTCGCAGGGTGCCGACACGATCCTGGGCGGCAGCGGCACCGACGCCATCTACGGCGCCGGCGCCACGCAGGCGGTGTTCGCCGGCTCCGGCACCCTGATCTTCGTCGGTGGCGCCGGCACCGCCACCATTGTCACGGGCAGCACGCCCACGGTGCTGTTCGGCAGCGCGGGCGGCACGATCAACCTGTTCGGCGCGTCTTCGGGCAACGTCCTGGCCGCGTCCACGGGCAACGAGACGCTGCAGGGGGCCAGCGCCACCGGCGCCAACGTGTTTTTCGGTGGCACCGGCACCTCCACCCTGGTGGGCGGCACCGGCAACGACCTGTTCGTCCTCGGCAAGGGCGCCTCGGTGATGACCGGCGGCGGCGGCAACGACACGTTCGAGTTCGTCGCCGGCGCCACCGGGGGTGCGACCGACTTCATCACGGATTTCGCCACGTCCTCGGCGAACCGTGTGCTGCTGTCTGGCTACAACTCCACCACGGCGGCAGTGCTCAACACCGCCACCGTCAGCGGCGGCAACACCACCATCATGCTTGCCGACAGCACCAAGGTCCAGTTCGTGGGCGACACCAACCTCACGGCTTCCAGCTTCCTCTGACCCGTCCGTCGGCGGGCACGATCGTGCCCGCCGCCATCTCCAGGCCTTGTGAAAGCGAACCCGACCGGCGATCCGGTCGGATTCCGCGTTTCCGGGCCGGTGACTCGCAGCCTCCCCGGGTTTGCAGGCGCGGTTCTTGCAGTCGCAGCAGGCAAGGTTGAGCTTCTGCCTTAGGCTCCACCAAAAGCCGGGCCTCTGGACTGCCTTCCTTCAGTGAAGCTGGTCCAGGAGCGGCTCGCCCCCTCCTTGAAGCAGGGGCGGGTCTGGGCGTAGCTGCCAAAGGTTTCGACGATCCGCTTGGATCGTTGGAATGGCAGCGGAGGGAGAGCCCAGCCTTGCTTCCTTGCGGGCGAGCATCCCCACCAAGGAGGCCAGGTGCGCACCTTCCCGATCTTCTTGGAGCTGGCCGGCCGCCGCGCCCTGATCGTCGGCGGCGGCGAGGTCGGCGAACGCAAGGCAGAGCCGCTGCGCAAGGCGGGCGCCGATGTCGATTTCTGCACCGGCTTCGACCCTGTCTGTCTGCGCGGCTGCGCCCTCGTCGTCGGCGCCGGCGCCCCCGAGGACCAGCTCCAGGCGGTGTTCGCCGAGGCCTCCCGCCTGGGCATCCCGGTGAACTGCGTCGACCGCCCGGAGCTTTGCAGCTTCATCACCCCGGCGATCGTGGACCGCGACCCGCTGATTATCGCGATCTCCTCGGGCGGCGCCGCCCCGGTGCTGGCCCGCCTGCTGCGCGCGCGCATCGAGACCCTGATCGCTCCCGCCTACGGCCGGCTTGGCGCGCTCGCCGATGCGTTCAAGGCGGAAACCCGCCGCCGCCTGCCCGACTTGCTGCGCCGCCGCAGGATGCTGGAGCGCGTGCTCGGCGGCCGTGTCGCGGAGCTGATGCTCGCCGGCGACGACGAGGCCGCCCGGAGCGCCTACGCGAATGCCCTTGACGCCGCCGTGGCCGACGCCGCCACCCCCGAGCGCGGCATCGTCCACCTGGTCGGCGCCGGTCCGGGCGCGGCCGACCTGCTCACCTTGCGCGCGCTGCGCCTGCTGGGCGAGGCCGACGTGATCGTGCATGACCGCCTCGTGGCCGCCCCCGTGCTGGAGGTCGCCCGCCGCGACGCGGAACGCATCGACGTGGGCAAGAGCGGCCCGCGCCATTCCCTGCCGCAGGAGGAGATCAACGCCCTGCTGGTCCGCCTCGGCCGCGAGGGCCGCAAGGTCGTGCGCCTCAAGGGCGGCGACCCCTTCGTGTTCGGCCGCGGCGGCGAGGAGGCCGAGGCCCTGCGCGAGGCCGGCATCGCCGTGGAGGTCGTGCCAGGCGTCACGGCGGCGCTCGCCTGCGCCGCCCAGGCTGGCATCCCGCTCACCCACCGCGACGCCTCGCAGTCGCTGACCTTCGTGACCGGGCACACCCCCGACCTCGACTGGCCCACCCTGGCGCGCTCGGGCACGCTCGCGGTCTACATGGGGCTGGCCGCCCTGCCCCGCCTGCGCGACGGCCTGCTCGGCGCAGGGCTCGACCCGGCCACACCCGCGGCGCTGGTCGAGAACGGAGGCAGGGATGAGCAGCGGCTGCTGGGCGGCACGCTGGACAGCCTGGTCGAGCATGCACCGGCGTGGGCGCGGACGGGGCCGGTGCTGCTGCTGGTGGGGGCGGTGGTGGGGCGGGGCGCGAAGCAAGGCCAGGGCTCTGCCCTGGACCCGCCAGGGGCAGCGCCCCTGGACCGGCGCACTTAGCGCAGGTTTTCGGAGCCTATCCTCCCCATGAGGCCGGTCCAGGGCGGCTCGCCCTGGCGGGTCCAGGGCAGAGCCCTGGCCTTCCTTCCTACGTGGGCACCCCCGCCCGCGCCAACGCCGCCGCCTGCCGCTGCGCCAGCGCCGCCTCGTCGAACCCGTCCGCCAGCTCGTGGAACATCTGCGACCAGTTCAGCTCCGCCCGCAGCCGCAGGAAGATGCTACCGAGCCCCACCGCCGAGCGGTCCATCAGCACGAACTCGCGCGGCGGCTTGACTCCCCCGCTCTGCTGCAGGCCGGCGTGCACCTTCTCCGCGACGCTGCGCCCATACTGCGAGTCGCCGTTCTCCTGGATGCGTCGCACCCGGTTGTCCAGCAGCGGCTCGTAGACGAACTCCGCCCACTGGTTCAGGTAGCCCATCTTCTCGCGCGACAGGTCGACGAACCCCCAGCGCTCGTAGGCCGCGTGCGCCCGGTCCTCGTCCTTGGTCTTGACCGCCTCGTAAAGCTCGATCACGCCCTGCACGAAGCTCGGAGGGAACACCCTGATCGCGCCGAAATCCAGCAGGTTGAGGCCGCCATCCGGACGCACCTGCATGTTGCCCATGTGCGGGTCACCATGGATCACGCCATACTGGTACAGCGGCCGGTACCAGGCATGGAACAGCGCCCGCGCCACCCTGTTGCGCGCCTCTTGGGACGGCTCGGTGTCGAGCCAACGCTGCATCCCGCCGCCCTCGACCCAGCTCATCGTCAGCAGCCGCGTCGTCGTCAGCTCCGCCACCGGCGTCGGCACGTGCAAATCCGCCTCGCCCTCCAGCATCTGCCCGTAAAGCGTCATCTGCGCGGCCTCGCGGGTGTAGTCCAGCTCCTCGCGCAGACGCTCCGACAGCTCGGCGTAGATCTCGTCGCCCTGGATCGCGTTGTCCATGCGCTTGTAGATCGACATCGCCAGGCGAAGCTGGCGCAGGTCGGCCTCCACCGTGCTCGGCATGTCGGGGTACTGCAGCTTGCAGGCGACCTGGGTGCCGTCGTGCAGCGTGGCGCGGTGCACCTGCCCCAGGCTGGCGGCGGCGCACGCCGTCTGCTCGAAGCCCGCGAAACGCTGCTGCCAGTCTGCGCCCAGCTCGCTCGCCATCCGCCGGCGCACAAAGCCCGCGCCCATCGCCGGCGCGTTGGCCTGGAGCTGCGCCAGCTCCTCCGCGTACTCCTCGGGCAGCGCGTCCGGGATGGTGGACAGGAACTGCGCCACCTTCATCAGCGGTCCCTTGAGCCCGCCGAGCACCGCCTTGAGGTCCTCGGCGTGGGCGTTCTTGTTGGTCTTCAACCCGAACACGCGCTCCCCCGCCACCCGCGCCGCGATGCCGCCCATCGCGCCCGACGTGCGCGCCATCCGCCGCACCTCGCCGAACAGGTTGGCCTTCGGGCGATCGGCCAGCGGCCGTGCGGGTGGGCGTTCGACCATCAGGTGGCCTCCAACTCGTCGATGAAGCCGGCGATCACATCGAGGCCCCGCCGCCAGAACGCGGGATCACCGGCGTCCAGTCCGAACGGCGCCAGCAGCTCGCGGTGCCGCCTGGTGCCGCCCGCGCGCAACATCTCCAGGTACTTGGCCTGGAAGCCAGGGTGCCCGCCCTGGAACATCGAGTAGAGCGCGTTCACCAGGCAGTCGCCGAACGCATATGCATACACGTAGAACGGCGAATGCACGAAATGCGGCACGTACGCCCAGAACACGCCATATTCCGGCGTGAACTCGAACACCGGTCCCAGGCTTTCCGTCTGCACCTCCAGCCAGAGGCGGCCGATCTCCCCGGCCGTCAGCTCGCCGCCACGCCGCGCCGCGTGCACCTTCTGCTCGAAGCGGTAGAACGCGACCTGGCGAACCACCGTGTTCAGCATGTCCTCGACCTTGGAGGCCAGCATGACGCGGCGTCGCCCCGGGTCGGTCTCGGCGTCGAGCAGCGCGCGGAACGTCAGCATCTCGCCGAACACGCTCGCCGTCTCGGCCAGCGTCAGCGGCGTGCCCGACATAAAGTAGCCGCGCTCGGACGCCAGCACCTGGTGCACCCCGTGCCCCAGCTCGTGCGCCAGCGTCATCACGTCGCGGGTGCGCCCGTGATAGTTCATCAGGATGTAGGGGTGCGCCGAGGGCACCGTCGGGTGCGCGAACGCCCCGCCCGACTTGCCCTCGCGCAGCCCGGCGTCGATCCAGCCCTCGTCGAAGAACCTTTGCCCGATCCGCCCCATCTCCGGGTCGAACCCGGAATACGCCGTCAGCACCCGAGAGCGTGCCTCCTCCCACGCGATCGAGCGGTCGTCGTCGTCCGGCAGCGGCGCGTTGCGGTCCCAGTGCTGCAACCGTTCCAGCCCGAGCCACTTCGCCTTCATCGCGTAATAACGGTGCGACAGCCTCGGGAAATCCGCGACCACGGCGGAGACCAGCGCGTCGACCACCTCGTCCTCGACCATGTTGCCGCGGTTGCGCGCGGATTCCGGCCGCGGGTAGCGCCGCCACGTGTCGAGGATCTCCTTGTCCTTGGCCAGCGTGTTGGTGATCAGCGAGAACAGTTTCGCCCGTTCGCCGAACGCCGTGCCGATCGCGTAACCCGCGCGCTCGCGGGTCGCGCGGTCGCGGTCGGACAGCTTGTTCAGCACGTCGCCCACCGTGCGGCTCTCGCCGTCGAGCGGGATGCGCAGGCCGGCGATGGTCTCGTCGAACAGCCGGCTCCAGGCGGCGCGGCCCGTCACCTCCTTCTCGTGCAGCAGCTTCTCCAGGCTGTCGTCGAGCTGGTGCGGCCGGAAGGTGCGCAGATCGCGCAGGAACGGCCGCCAGTGCGCCAGCGCCGGGTCGGCGAGCTTGGCGTCGAGCGTCGCGTCCTCGATCCGGTTCAGCTCAAGCGTGAAGAACACCAGCTCCGACGAGATCGCCGTCACCCGCTCGCTCATCGTCTGGGTGAACTGGCCGATCTCCGCGTCCGTCGAGTCGCCACTGAACAGGAGCTGCGCATACGACATCAGCCGGCCGAGCACCTCGTCGATGCTCTCGTACTCCGCGATCGCCGCCGCCAGCGCCGCGCCGCCCAGCCCAGCCAGCCGGCCCTCGAACCTGGCGGCGAACGCCCGCGCCGCCTGCTCCGACGCCGCCAGGTCCTCGGCGATCCTCGGACTGGTGCGGCTGTCGTACAGGGCGCCGAGATCCCAGGCCGGCAGCGCGGGCACCTCGCGGCGCGCGGCGCCCTCCCCGTCGGGCGAAGCGGCACGGGGGTCCGCCGGGCTGGCGATCCCGTGCAGGGGAGGTGTGGCACCGTGTCGCGTCATCAGGGCGTTCGTCCTGTTCCAGGTCAGCAGGCTGTCATCTAAGGTCGCGGCGAGGGACGTCAAAGGGACCAGCGTGGACCAGCCGCAGAACAGCCGCCCGCCTGCCCGCGCCGGCGGCCCGCCCGCCACGCCGGGACGGGGCGGAGCCGGCACGCTGGCGTGGCCAAACCTCGCCGCGATGATGTTCGACCGCGCCCGCCTCTGGCCCGCGCGCAGCGTGTTCCGCTGCCACCGCGACGGCGTCTGGCACGCCCTGTCCTGGGCCGAGTTCGCCCGCCAGGCCGCCTCCGTCGCCCGCGGCCTGCGCGCGGCCGGCGTGGTCGCCGGCGATCGCGTGCTGCTCGTCTCGCAGAACCGCCCGGAGGTCGCCGTCGCCGAGGTCGCGCTGATGGCGATCCGCGCGGTCCCGGTGCCCGCCTACCCCGCCAACACCGCCGCCGACCACGCCCACCTGCTGCGCGACTCCGGCGCGCGCACGGCGATCGTCTCCACCCCGGCGCTCGCCCGCAGGGTGCGCGAGGCCGCGTCGCTCGCCTGCGGCCTGGACCGGCTCGTGGGTTTCGACCCGGAGGTGGAGTGCGACCTGCGCTGGGACGCGCTCGCCGCCGATCCGCGCGCGGCCGACGACATCGCCGCCGAGGCGACGCAGATCCGGCCCGGGGCGATGGCCTGCCTGCTCTACACCTCGGGCACCGGCGGGCCACCGCGCGGCGTGATGCTGCCGCACCGCGCCATTCTCGCGAACTGCCGCGCGCTGGCCGCCATCGTCGAGCCGCTCGGCCTCAGCCCCGCCACCTACCTGTCGTTCCTGCCGACGAGCCATTCCTACGAGCACACCGTCGGCCTGTTCCTGTTCCCCAGCCTCGGCTTCGAGGTCGTGCACGGCCGCGGCGTCGAGCACCTGGCCGCCGACCTGCTCGCGATCCGCCCGGCGGTGATCTCCCTGGTGCCGCGCCTGCTCGACGTGGTGCGCGGCCGAGTCCTGTCGCAGCGCGCGGCGCAGCCGGCCTGGCGGCGCGCCCTGTTCGACCGCGCGCTCGCCGTCGGGCTGCGCCGCCTCGACGGCCAGGCCACGCGCGCCGACCGCCTGCTCGACCCGGCCCTGGACCGCCTGGTGCGCCGCCGGGTGAGGGCCCGCTTCGGCGGGCGCCTGGTCGCCGCGGTGAGCGGCGCCGCCCGGCTCGACCCGGAGACGGAGCGCTTCTTCGCCGCCCTCGGCCTGCGGGTGATGCAGGGCTACGGACAGACGGAGGCCGGCCCGGTGATCAGCGTCAACCCTTTCGCGACGCCCCGTCCCGGCACAGTGGGCCTGCCGCTCGACGGCGTGGAGCTGCGCCTCGCCCCGGACGGCGAGCTGCTGGTGCGCGGGCCGCTGGTGATGGACGGCTACTGGGGGCAGCCGGAGGCCACCGCGCGCACCATCCAGGACGGCTGGCTGCACACCGGCGATGTCGCGAGCATCGACCCGGACGGATACCTGTGCATCACCGACCGCAAGCGCGACGTCATCATCCTCTCCGGCGGCGAGAAGGTGTTCCCCGCCGGCGTCGAGGCCCGCCTCGCCGCGGAGCCGGAAATCGAGCAGGCCGTGATCGCCGGCGACGGCCGCGCAGGGCTGTCCGCGCTCCTCGTGCCGGCCGCCGGCGCGGACGCCGCCGCCGTCGCCGCTGCGGTCGGGCGCGCCAACGCGACGCTCTCAATGACGGAGCGCATCCGCCGCCATGCCCTGGTCGAGCCGTTCACGGTGGAGAACGGGCTGCTCACGCCGAGCCAGAAGATCAGGCGCGCGCTGGTGCTCGAACGTTACGCGGGGCTGCTGCCGAGGTGACGGCAAGGCAGGCAAGCAAGGCCAGGGGCTCTGCCCCTGGACCCCGCCAAAGGCAGGGCCCTTGGAACCCTTCCTCTAAGTAAAGCCGGTCCAGGGGCGGCTCGCCCCTGGCGGGTCCAGGGCAGAGCCCTGGCCTTGCCTGCCTTGGCAGGTCAGAACTCAGGGCCGTCAAAGACGTCTGGAGCTTCCTAATCAATAATCAACATCGCATCAGGTCAATCAACCAAAGCTCCCAGGCGTGTGTCAGTGCCTAGAAAGCTTAGTGCAACAGTCCTGTCTACCACGAAGAATCGGATGCAGGCGGACAATGCGGTCGTCATTCAGTAGTGCGCTGGACAATGTGAACACGGCGGGCAAGCCGACATGGGTATGTCCATCAATGCAACAGCGTGTTCAACGCCGCCCTCGGTGGCAAACGCTGCCGCATAGCCCCGCCATAACGGCACGTCAGCGACAAGGTGCTGCATTGGACGATTGGGCCGCGGGAGCACCAGCCTTACTTGCGGCTGCGAGACGGGTTGGATTGGCAGTTCGATTTCGCTCATCGGATTCGTCAAACCTGTTCCAAGTGCCTTGAGCAACGCTTCCTTGCGAGTCCAGGTGGCAAACAGCACACTGATCTTCTCGCAGTGCGAGAGCCCTCTGAAGAAATGCAGTTCCGGCTCGCTGAAAATTCTTTTAGCCAGATGCGACATGTCGATCGCGGGATCGATACGCTCGATATCGATGCCCACCTTCGTTCCGAGACAGAAGGCGTAGGCGATGATGTCTCCGGAATGCGTGACGCTGAACTGCAGCGGATGCCGCACGAACGGTTTGCCGTGTTCCGCGACGCAGATCGTCACCTTGTCCGGTCGTGTTCCGAGGTATTGTCCCAGCAGGTGGCGCAGCAGGCCTCGCGATGCCACGGAGCGGCGTCGACCTGCCGCGAAGATGTTCCGATCGGCGTGCCGACGCTCGGAAGGAGACAGCACGGCGTCAAGAGCGGCGAGGTGGCACGTCGCTGCGGACAGCGATGCTCGCCACACATCGACGGTGCCGATCTCCGGCAGGCGAAGCGCCGCCGGCGCGTTCAGGCCAGCTCCCAACGACGCGCCAACCGCAGCGCCACGAGGAAGAACAGGACGGTGAATGCGGTGAGTGCCAGAACCTGCGGCCAGAGCAGCATGCTGGGCGCCTGCTGCCAGAACACCTTGGTGAAGCCGTCGAGCGCCCACGCATTGAACGTGACGAGGCCGAGCGTCCGCAGAAACCCGGGCATCAGGAACCGGGGAAACATGCTGCCGCCGAGCGCGCCCATGGCCAGCACGATGAGGCCCGACAAGGCGAAGATGCGCGCCCGAGTCCGGCAGAAGGCCGCCACCGCCAGGCTGAAGGCGGCCGCGGCGAAGGCGGTCGGCACGCTCACGAGCAGCCAGCCACCGAGATGCGGCAGAAGGTCCAGGTGGAACAGCACGGTCGCCCACACGAAGATCGCCGTCAGTTGCGACAGGCAGAACGCCGCCGTGAACAGGAGCTTGCCGCTCAGCAGCTGGAAGAGCGACACCCGGCTCGACAGCACCCGGGCCAGGATGCCGGTCTCGCTCTCCTCGATGAGGCTGGTGGCGGCTCCTGTGGCCGTGAACAGGATGGTCATCACGCCCATGGCCGCGGCATAGAAGGCGATCGTGGGGTCCGGCGCCGCCGCGTGCGGAACGGTCCTGACCGCCATCGCCACCGGCTGGCGCGTCAGGGCGTCGGACCGGCCGACCTCGAAGCTCTCGGCGACACGGCGGCGCTGCGAGGGCGTGAGGCCCCCGGTCCATCCTTCGACCGACTGCGGCCCGGCGGCCGAGAGCACCTCCGGCGTCAGGGCCAGCGCCGCCTGTTGCAGCAGGCCGCCATACGCCGGGACCGCGAGCGGGTCTGCGCCGCTGACAGCCAGTTCCAGGTGTGCAGGCACGCCGCCGGGCAGGAAGCCGAACGGGGCGGCCTCGAATCCCTGAGGAATGGCCAGGATCGCACCGACTTGGCCGTCCCGCAGCCCCGTATCGCTGGTGGCGGCCGCGTCCTCGCGGACGACCAGCCCCGGCTCCGCCCGCAGCAGCTCGACAAAGCGGCGTGACACGTCGGTCCTGTCACCGTCCCTGATCCCGAGCACGCGGGTGGAGGCGACCACGCCTGGTTGCGGGCTGCTGCGACTCAGCACGGCGATGCCCGCGTAGATGGAAAAGAACGCCAACGGAACAAGATAGCCGAGCAGCAGGACGATTCGGTCATGGCGGACGCTAGCCCACGACATCCGAACCACGTTCATGATCATTCCCGCACCCCGCGCCCCGTCAGATGGAGGAACACGCTTTCCAGACTTGGCGAGCGCAGGCCCACCTTGTGCAGCTTCACACCGGCCTGGCTCAGCTCCTCCAGCAGCGCCGGAAACTCGACGGCCGCCTCGTCCAGCCACAGCCGCGCCACGTCGCCCTCGATGCGCGCGCCACGCGCGCGCAGCCTGCCCCGCCACGCCTCGCCGAAGGCCGCGCTCTCGATGACGGCCTCATGGCGGGAGCCGAAGATGCGCCGGATCATCTCCTCCCCGCTGCCCTCGGCGATGACCCGCCCGGCATCGATGATGGCCACCCGGTCGCACAGGCGCTCCGCCTCCTCGAGAGTGTGGGTGCTGTAAAGGATGCCGACGCCGGCGTCGCGAAGCTCGCCGACCATGTCGAAGATGCGCTGGCGGGATTGCGGATCGATCCCCACGGTCGGCTCGTCGAGCAGCAGGATGCGGGGCTGGTGGATCACCCCCGCCGCGAGGTTCAGCCGCCGCTTCATGCCGCCGGAATAGCTCCCGACCAGGTCGCCGGCCCTGTCCGTCAGCGCGGCCATGGCGAGAGCGCCGTCGATCGCCCTCTCCAGGACGTTCCCCGCCATGCCATGGCACGCGCCGAACCACCGCAGGTTCTCGCGGGCCGAGAGATTCGGGTAGAGCGCCAGATCCTGCGGCACCCAGCCGATCTCGCCGGCGCGGGCCGCCGCGGCTGGCGTGTGCCTGCCCCGGCCGATCCGCACCGTCCCTGCATCCGGCGATACCCGTCCGGCGATCGCGCGGATCAGCGTCGTCTTGCCGGCCCCATTCGGACCCAGCAATCCCAGGACCTCGCCCTCGCGCAGAACCAGGTCGATCCCTGCCAATGCCTGATGGCCGCCGAACGATTTGCGCAGCCCCGTGACCTCAAGCGCGAGGCCGCCTGTTCCGGGTTTCGGGCCTGGCGCCTGGGTGGGGTTCGTCCGACGTGCGGTGACGAGGAAGGTGTGCGGCAGTTCGAGGTGGCTGCGCGGCGGCACCGGCAGAGGCCACCGGCCGTAGTTCGCCGCGGCGTCGCCCGGCTGCACCACGGTGGCGACCCAGCCATGCCGGGCAAAGAGCCGCTCGGGGTCGTCGGTGCCCGAGTGCCATCCCATGCCCTGCTGTTCGAGCGCGCCGAGGACGTCGCGCATCCACGGCGCGTTGAGGTAGGACGCGCTCACCAGGTCGGTGGCCAGCAGGCTGCCCGGCGCGCTCGCCTCGGCCGCCTGCGCCAGGATGCGGTTCACCGCCGACTCTTCCAGGTAGTAGAACAGGCCTTCGATCAGCCAGAACGTGGGCTGGTCCGTGCGGAACCCCGCTTCCAGCAGGCCGGTCAGCCAGTCCGCCTCGAGATCCGCACCGACGGTCATGCGCTCGCAGGAGGGTTGCGGCGCCGCCTGCCCAAGGATTTCCTCCTTCAGCCGGAGCAGCGCCGGCCGGTCGACCTCGTAGACCCGCGATCCCGACGGCCAGCGCAGGCGGAAGCTGCGCGTGTCCATCCCCGCGGCCAGCGCCACCACCTGGACAATGCCGTCCTCGCCCGCGCGCAGCAGCGCGTCGTCGAGGTAGCGGGTGCGGATCGCGAGATAGGCCGCCATCAGGCCGTGGTGGGCGCCCTGCTGCTCGGCCTGCGCCAGCATCGCCATCCCCGCCTCGCCGGCCAGAGACAGGGCGAGTGGATCGTCAAACAGCCGCTCGGGCAGCTCCCGCTCGCGAGCACGATGCGCCGCGGTCCAGCGCGCCGTGGTCGCGACGGCATCAATGCGCGGTGCGTCCGGCGATGGAAGCGTGGGGGCAAGCGGCGTCGCGGCGTCACTCATAGCGCAAGGCCTCGATCGGGTTCAGCCGCGCGGCCTTGCGCGCGGGGTAGTAGCCGAAGAACACGCCCACGGCGGCGGAGAACAGGAAGCCCAGCGCCATCCCGGGCAGCGAGAGGACCGTCGGCCACTTCGCGAAATACGAGATGCCCTGCGTGAGCGCGATGCCGAACAGGATGCCGCCCAAGCCCCCGGTCACGCTCAGGATGACGGCCTCGGCCAGGAACTGCAGAAGCACATGCTGACGCCGGGCGCCGATCGCCATCCGCAGCCCGATCTCGCGCGTCCGCTCCGTCACCGACACGAGCAGGATGTTCATGATGCCGATGCCGCCGACAAGCAGGGAGACCGACGCCACGGCCGCCAGAAGGACCGTCATGACGCGACTGCTGTTCTCGGCAGTGGTGACGATCTGGCTCAGGTCGCGCACGTCGAAGTCGCCCGCCTGACCCGGCTTGATGCCGTGCCGCCGATTGAGCGTGGCGTGGATCTCTGCTTCCGCCCGGCTCACGGCCGTCGTGCTGACAGCCTGCACGTAGAGCACGTTCACGAAGCCGGTCAGGCGCGGCTGGGTGCCGAAGGGGTTGGGCGGCGCGCCGTAGGGCGTGTCCTGCGGCCTGCCGATCTGGCTCGGCACGGCCACGCCCAGCACCCGACGCTCTGCGGTGTTGAACGGCGTCATGATCACGTCGTCCTGGTCCAGCCCCCAGCTCGTCTGGCCCTTGCCGGCCAGCAATCCCACGATGCGCAGCGGCACGCCGTTGACGAGGATGACGGCCCCCACCGGCGTCTGGTAGGGCTCGAACAGCTCCCGGTACGTCGTCTGGCCGATCACCGCCACCAGCGCCGCCCCGCGATCGTCCTCCTCGCTCAGCGCGCGGCCGTCCGCGACGTGCCAGTTGCCCATGTCCGCGAAGTTCGCCGTCACGCCCTGCACCGTCGTGAGCCAGTTCTTCTTGGCGCTGAGCGCCTGGCCGGGCTGCTGGATCACGTAGCTGACCTGCGCCACATCGCCGTCCTCGCGACGCACCGCCTCGGCGTCCGCGGTGGTGAGCGTCGACGCGCTTCCGGAGCCGGTTCGGGCGCCGCCCTTGCTGGCCGCCCCAGGGAGCACGACCATCAGGTTGGTGCCCAGGCTCTCGATCTGCTTGCGGACGGCCTGCGCCGCGCCCTGGCCGATCGCCACCATGCACACCAGAGAGGCCACGCCGATGAACACGCCCAGCATGGTCAGCCCGGAGCGCAGGGCATTGCGCCGTATCGCCTGCCCGGCCGCGGCGATGGTCATCCAGGCGAAGGCCGGCCCGGCAGCCCGGCCCATCCCGGCGCTGCCCGTCCCGG
>CAXSES010000002.1:0-22133 GCA_964236225.1 uncultured Acetobacteraceae bacterium | reverse complement strand
ATCCAGGCGAAGGCCGGCCCGGCAGCCCGGCCCATCCCGGCGCTGCCCGTCCCGGTGCCATCCGTCGCGGCGCCGCCCATCCTGGCGTCCGCCGTCGCCCTGGTGCGGGCGCCCGTCGGACCAGACCTGCGTTCGTCCGAGACGATCCGGCCATCCCGCATGGTCAGCACACGGTCGGCGTAGTCCGCCATCTCGGCCTCGTGCGTCACCAGGATGATCGTCACGCCCGCCGTGCGGTTCAGGCCGCACAGCGTCTGCATGATCTCGTGCGACACTGCGGAATCGAGGTTGCCGGTCGGCTCGTCGGCGAGCAGGAGGCGCGGGGCGTTGATGAGCGAGCGGGCGATGGCGACCCTCTGCTGCTGCCCGCCGGAGAGCTGCGCCGGCGTGTTCGCCCCGTGGGCGCCGAGCCCGAAATGGGCGAGCGCGGCACAGGCCCGGTCCCGCCGGCCGCGGCGCGAGGCCGCCGTGTCGCCGGCGTAGAACAGGGGCAGCGCGACATTGTCCACCGCACTCGTCCGCGCCAGCAGGTTGAAGCTCTGGAACACGAAGCCGATGCTCCGGCTGCGCAGCCGTGCAAGCTCTGGCTCGCCCAGGCTGGCCACGTCGACCGAGCCGAAGCGGTAAGACCCGCTGCTCGGCCTGTCGAGGCAGCCAAGGATCGCGGTCAGCGTCGATTTTCCGGAGCCGGACGGTCCCACGAGCGCCACGAACTCCCCCTGCCCAATGCTGAGCGTGATGCCGCGCAGCGCCTGCACCGTTGTCTGCCCCACCTGGTAGCGGCGGGTGAGGTTGTGGATCTCGATCACGGCAGGTCCGGCGTGCCGGCCTCGGCCTGTTCGGCGACGATGACCTCGTCCTGCGGCGTCAGGCTCCCGCCCTGCACCTCAGTGTTGGTGTAGTCGTCCAGGCCGGTGACGACCGGCACGGCTTGCGGGTGGCCGTCACGCAGGACCCAGACGCGTCCCCCCGTCCCCGCGGCAGGAACGGCGCCCGCCGGGCTCGCCATGCCGCCCGCCGTGCCTTGGGGCGCATAGCGCAGGGCGGCGCTCGGCACGCGCAGGACATCGTCATGCTCGGCGGTGACGATGTGCGCCACCGCCGTCATCCCGGGCTTGAGCAGCAGCGCCTTGTTGTCGACGCTGAGCACCACGTCGTAAGTCACCACGTTCTGCACCATCTGCGGCGCCTGGCGGATTTGCCTGACGACACCGGAGAATGGCACCGTGGGCAGGCCCGACACCGTGAACACCGCCTTGGCGCCCAGCTTGACGCTGTCTATGTCAGATTCGCTGACGTAGGTGTCGACCTGCATCTTGGACAGGTCGGTCGCGATGACGAACAGGGTCGGGGTCTGGAAGCTGGCGGCAACGGTCTGGCCCTGCGCGACGTTGCGGGACACCACGGTGCCATCGACCGGCGAGACGATGTCGCTGTACTGGAGGTTGACCATGGCGACGTTCAGGGCCGCGGTCTGCTGACGGATCAGCGCCTCGTCGATAAGGATCTGCGCTCTGGCCTGCTCGTGGTTGCTGGTGGCCAGCTCCAGCGACTCCTGCGAGACGTCGCGCTGCTTGACCAGGGCTGCGCTCCTGTCCCGGACCAGCTCCGTGTAGAGGAGGTTCGCCTTGTCCTTCTCCCGCTGCGCGATCGCGGTCGCGAGTGCCGCGGCCTGCTGGTCGACGGTGGCCTGATACAGGCGGGGATCGATCTTGGCGCAAATTTGGCCACGATGAACAACGGTGTTGAAGTCGCAGCTCACGCTCTGGATCACGCCGGACACGTAGGAGCCGACCTGCACAGTCATCTCGGCATTGACCGTGCCGCTCGTCGTGACCGAGGGCGCGACCTGGCCGCGTGACATCGGCACGGTGACATAGCGCACCGGCGGTGCGCCGGCCCAGCCCCGATGGAGGGCGTAGAAGCCTCCCGCGCCCGCGAGGCCCAGAAACCCCACGCCGAGCAGCAGGCGCCCTGGGAAAGCTCTTCGCCCTGGCCTGAGGTTCGCCTCCGCGGGCTCGACGAGCAGGGCGTGGTCGCGCGCGACGCTCAATTGAGGACCGCAGCGAGCGCGGGAAGAGGCCTGGTCACGGACAGGGCCATCACACGGCGCCCGTCAACGCTGGTGGCCACGTTGACCACGACGTCGTGCAACTCGTTGCGAATTTCGATCACGCCATCATCCTGGCGCACGCGCTCGACCACGAAGTGCCGCAGCGCCTCGGGGCCGCGGCCACATGCCTTGACGCTGGCCTCCTTGGCGCACCAGGCGCGATGCCTCCAGGCCGTTCGGTTCCCCTCTCCCGACGGCAGGCACGCCAGTTCCCGGTCGCTCAAGGCGAAAATCCGCGGGCCAGCCTCGTCATCGGCCAGGCTGGCGACGCCAAGCGTGACCGCCGTCATCGATGCGACAGCAACCGACTCGCCGTCCAGATCAATCAGCGCAATGGCTGCCGGACCCTGCCCCGGCGCCACCACGGTCGCGCCGCCATCGGGCAGATCGGCAATCTCCACCTCCAAAGGATGCAGGACGGCGCCGCGATGTCGCCGGAACCAGTCGCGCACGCAATCCTTCGCGGCGATACGACGAAGCAGCCACGAGACATCCGGTGCTCGCGCATACTGCGTCCATTCCCGCGCGGTCAGGTAGTATCGCGCGATCCAGGCGGGATCGACGTCGCCAAGGTCGGTGCGCTTGGCGTGGAAGCAGGACAAGGACGGATCCCCGACGCTCCAGGCCCGTCCAATCGCTCCTTCCTTCGGGCGATGGTTGCGCTCCAGCAGGCATCTCGGCCAGATCATCCAGAGCTCTTCCCAGCCCTCGACCCGGAGCAGGACCTCGCCGGCAGGCCCTGTGACGGAGAAATCGCCCTCGACCCGGCGTTCGTCCAGCCTGCGATGGTTGATCCGCGCGTGCACCTGTGTGCCCGGCGGCGGCAGGACACCGTGACGCGACACGCGCCTGACCCTGATCGGCACGAGGAAGCGACGGTCGTTCACCCACGCAGGCACACCCAGCATCTGCGCCACGCTATCGAGCAGGATCGGATCGAAGATGGGCGCGGGCTGCCTGCCACAACAGGCAAAGAGGTCCCGTGGGTCGCGCAACACCACGTCGCCGGCAACCGAGTCCAAGGACAACGCGCTCAGCGTCGTGATGGCACGGAACAACGGCCCCTGGAACAACGGTCCTTCACCGTAATAGTCGGCTGCGCTCAAGGGACAACCGGCCTCACAGGCAAAGGCCATCGGTGCCGGTTCCGGCGGCGCCGTCCCGATGGCGACACGGCCGCGCATGGCGGGCTTGGCGCAGCCTTCGATGCTGATCTCCACCGCGATGTCGGTCTCCGTCCGCCGTTCGGCCACGACGGACAGGGCCAGCGTGCCCGTGCCTTCCAGCGTGATCCAACTGGTCGCCTCGACGTCATGGCAATCAAGCACCGTCCGGTCAGGCAGCAGGGCCTGCGCGGCCTGGGCCATGATCTCGATGGCGAAGGCGAACGGAAGGGTCGGCAGAAGATCCTGCACGGGCTTCAACGCGCCTGGGACGGCCAGCAACACATGCTGGCCGAGGAAGGAGTGCACGGCCAGGTCCAGGGTCAGGCGCAATCGCAGACGGCCCGGCCCGCCCTCGACCACCTCGCCCAGCAGGAGGGAGGACCGGGAGGGACGGGCCACGTCCAGGAGGCTGGCCAGGAGCCTGGAGAAGGCCCGGTCCGTCCGCCGCTCGATCTCGAACAGCTCCTCCAGCCATGCCGGAGCCGTAGGGTGGCTGGGTGCGGCAGGTGCGTCACGGACCTCCGCTCTCTTCTCGAGCGGCCCGGCCTCGGGCGTTTCGAGATCAAGCGGCTCCAGCACGCGGTGGGCGTAGAGCAGAAGCGGGTTGAACGCGACGCCCAGGGCCAGCAACTGCGCTAGGGCATACTGGAACTGCTCCAGGCCGGAGAGGTACTCGACGTCGATCGAGAGCGCGGTGTGCGGCTCGAGGGCGAGGTTCTTCTGAACGGTCGGCAGCAGCCGTCCTCCGCCGCCGAGCTGGAGGAAGATGCGGATGCCCTGCCTGTGCATCGTCTGCAGCGTGACACGCATCCGCACGGCATCGGTCACGTTCCGCCCAAGTATCCTGACAATGCCGGGAGGGTCGCGCGGAAACAGCCGGCCAGTCACCGACGAGTAGATATCGCAGTCGAGCCGCTTCAACGGCATCGCGGCGAGCGTCCTGGTCAGTTGCGCCCGGTAGGGAGCCGCATACTTCGTGTGGAACGCGGAGAAGGAGGCCATCAGCGGCGAACTCGGGATCGGGGATGCCCAGATGCCGGCGGCGAGCAGCCGTTCGATCGCAAGGGCGACCGCGGTTTCCTCGCCGCCGATGAAGGCCTGCTCCGGCGAGACGTCGATCGTGACAGAGACATCGTCGCCGAGCGGCTGGATCACCGCCTCGATGTCGTCGGCCGAGGCGCTGACCATGGCCCAGGTGCCTCGATAGGTCTCCGTCACCTCCAGCAGCGCCGAGGACTCCTCCGATCCCTGCGCCGTCACGGAGGCGGCCTCCATGTCGATGATGCCGGCGGCGACGAGCGCGCTCCACTCGCCCAGAGAGAACCCCGCCATGGCGTCTGCGCGCACGCCCAGCGCGCGGACCAGGGAGAAGGTAGCCAGGTTCGCGATCATCGTGCCGACGGAGGCGCGTTGCGACCATTTCAGCTGCTCCTCGATCTCCGCGAGCACGGCCAGGTCGCAATACGGCGGCGGGAAGAGCTGGAAGCTCAGCTTGTAGCTCAGCTCGTCCGCGGCACACACCGTCTCGGCGCGGTCGAGCCAGTCGAGCAGGCCCGGGAAATGCAGCGCAAGCTCGCCGAGCCGGTCAGCGTAGCCGCCGGCGAGACCGGGAAAACCCACCCCCGGAAACAGGAATCCGACCTTCCCGGATTGCGGCGTCGAGCCGAAATAAGTGAAGGCGAAGTTCTTCCAGCTGTCGGTGGTGTCGGTGCCGAGCCGCTGGTCGACGATCGCGAGGCGGATGCCAAGCTCGGCGGCGTCGCGGGCGACCGTGGTGAGCCTGAATGCGTGATCACCGGAGAAGCGCTTGGCCAGGGCGAAGGCGAGGGAAGCGAGGCTGGCCCTTCCCACGCCTTGCGCGACAGCGCGTTGGACGCGCCGTATCTCCTCTTGGAGCGCCTCGCGTGTCGCTGCGGAGATGACGATCAGCTCCGATCCCCAGGGCGTCAGCGACCGCCAAGGCTGCACGAGCTCGCCCTCGTGCCTTTCCAGGACGACATGACCGTGCGTCCCCGGCGCACCCTCCATGTCGATGCCGGCTCGCCGTGGCGCGCCGGCCAGCGAGATCCAGGGCCGCAGCTTCGCGTGAAGGTGGATGCGGCTGGTGAGGAGGTCAGGGTGCGGGTGCTCGGCGCCTGGCGTCGGCGGCAGGGCGCGATGGTAGATCGCCAGCGCCGCCTTGATCAGCCCCGCCATGGCGGTGGCCGGCCCGGCGGAGCCCACGATCGCACTGACGGAACCAAGCGCGGCCTCGGGGAAGCCCGACTGGCCGAACACGCTGTGCAGAGCCGCGATCTCCTGCGCATCGCCGTCGGGCGTGGCCGTGCCGGCGCCCTCGATCATGGCCACGCTGGCCGGGTCGATCCCGCAATCCGCGTAGGCCACGCGCAGGGCCGTGACCCGGTCCGGCGATGAATGGAGGCCGGCGATCAGGGCGTGGATGCGGTCGCCGTCACGCTCGGCGTCGGCGCGCCGCTTCAGCACCAACGCCGCGCAGCCCCGGGTGGCGGCACCGCCACCGGCAGAACTCGTGTAAGGCCTCGCCGCCGCACCGGCCGGCACGACTCCGTCGCGCGGCGGCAGCCGCACGCCCACGGCAAGCCCCATGTCGCATGCCAGGTCGCGGAGGCGGGCGGTCACGAAGGCGAGCGCATCGAGGGCGGAGGCGCAGGTGGCAAGCTCGGCGGCGTTCAGAGCGTGCGGAACGTCAGTCGCGTCGAAGCGGGAGAGGCCCGCAGCCGCCGCGACCAGCCTCGCCGCCGCTGGATCGCCCGCATCGACTGGCCGCCCGTTCCGCAGGTCCTGCAACGCGGCAGCGAGAACATGCGAGACATCGGGCCCCTCGGAACCGTTGACCTCGCAGCCGACGCCAGCGGTCACGCTCGCCCAGAAATCAGGCAAGCCTGCGATGCCTGGGAAGGCGCAGGACATCCCGACGATGGCGATGTCCTGCGTCTGGTCGCGGGCGGCGTCGACGGTGCCCGTCGCTCCGGCCGCGATGTCGAGCAACGATCCGGAGTCAGGCAACGGATGGAACGAGCTTGGCGGAGCTGACGATCGGTTGCGGCGCAGCGGACGTGGCCGGCATCTGCGGACCCTCTCCCGCGCTGGCGTAGATCAGGACCTCCGCGTCGCCTTTGCGGCCGAGCGACAATTCGTCGATGAAGCATTGGCAGCCGACGCCAACCGGCAGCCAGTCGAAGCCGCGCTCCTGGTGCAGCGCGCCGGAGTAGCGGGTCGCCATGCCCGACTCCGCCCAGGGACCCCATCCTATGCTGACGACACGTCCCGGCCACTGGGCATCCAGACGCCAGGCGAGCTTGTTGAGCGCCTCGTTCGCGGCCGCGTAGTCGGCGCCGCCCGCACAGCCGTAGCGCGCGGCAACCGAGGAGAAGAACGCTGTGAAGCGAAGCTGCTCGGGGCGCAGCACGCGCGCCAACGTCAGTGCGGGCGACACCTTGGTGTTGAACACTCGGTCGAAGGAGTCGAGCGACTTGTCGAGAACCAGCCCGTCCTCGACCACGCCCGCAGCATGGATCACGCCGTCGATGCGTCCGTGCTCGCGGTAGAGCGATTCCACGAGCGCCTCCAGCGCCGCGGCATCGGACACGTCCAGGCAGTGGTAGTCGTAGGGCACATCGAGCGCCGACAGCCGGGCGAAGCCGGCCCGCATCTCGCGCGCCCTCAGCAACGCCTGGTAGTCTGCCTCGACCTTGAGCAGCGACAGACCGCCGCCCGCCTTGCGACGCATCTCCACGAGGGCACGCTTCAGCTCGGCCTCCACCGTGAGCTGCGCCGTCGCAGCCGGCTCCGCCTCCGGCAGCGGCGTCCGGCCGGTCATGACCACGCGGCACCCGTAACGTGCCGCGAGCGCCGCACAGACATGCGCCCCGATGCCTCTGGCGCCTCCGGTGACCAGGATGACTGAGTCGGGCCCCAACTCGACCTGGGACGGCATCCCGCGCTCCAGGGGCGCCTGGACCGCATCCAGGACGCAACGACCATGGCTGGAATATCCGACCTCGATGGAACTGTGCCACCCGCCGAAATCGGGCCAGGACAGGTTCGCATCGCCACCGGCGGCAGGATCGACATCCCAGCATCGAACCATGACCTCCGGCCACTCCTGGGCCAGCGACTTGACCAGGCCGGGCAACCCGGCCTGGCCGGCGCTGAAACGGGCGGGCTGCGACCGCAGGCCGAAGCTGCCGCCCATTGCGGTCACGGCGCCCAGCGTTCCGCGTGCCCGCCGCAGGTCGCCGCCGAACACAGACGCCAGCAGGAACAGGCTGCGGAGCTCGAGGGTGTCGCCGTCGACGCCGGGAACGGATGGCAGCAGGTGCCAGATGTCCGTCACCGGGCCGATCTGGCGCCCGATGAGGTCGCGCAGACGGCTCACGCAGTCTGGCGAGAGCAGATCCGCCTCGTAGTTGCCGCTTCTGTCCATGCCCAGCCCGGCCGCGTGCCGGACCAGGGCGATGGAGGGCGAGAAGTCGGCGCCGCGCATCGCCTCCGCGAGTTGCCGGGCCTTGCCGCCCGCATCCTCGGTGATCAGCAGGACGCCCCATTGCCGATCGTGCAGCCCGGCGAACTGGAAGTCCGGCATCTCCTCAGGCGGCCGATAGAACATCACCTCCGCGTCCGACGGCGCTTTGATCACGGTCAGTCCCGGCTGCACCAGGCAACGCCTGATGCCTGGCGGAAGAGCGATGCCGTGGTCATGGCCGCGCAGGTCGCGTTGCGGCCACGTCGCCGGGACCGGGTGCGGCAGGACAGGGATGGAGGGCGACGGCGGCTCTCCCAACAGGGCAAGGACCTCCCGCAGCGTGCGTGCCGGATTGGCGGCGAGAAGGAAGGCCTCCTCCGTCATGGCGATGCCAGGCGTCTGGCCGAACTGCCCGTAGAGCGCGCCGAGGATCTCCGTCCGCTTGATCGAGTCGATGCCGAGGTCTGCCTCGAGATCATGGTCCAGCTGCAGCATGTCCGTGGGATAGCCGGTCCGCTCGCTGACCAGGCTCAGCAGCAGGTCATCCCGGCCACGCATGGAACGGCCGGGCGCGATCACTGGCGCCGGTGCGGCGGGCCGCGCTGCGGGCTCGGACGCGTCCTGGATGGGGGCTGAGTCGGCCGGCGTTCCGAACCAGGCGAGCACCTGGCGGAGGCTGCGCAGCGGCCCCGCCTTTGCAAGGAAATCCTCGATCGGCTGCATGATGCCAAGCTCTGCACACAGAGCACTGAAAATCTCTGTGCGCTTGATCGAGTCGATTCCGAGGTCGGCTTCCAGGTCGAGATCCAACGCGAGCATCTCGACCGGATAGCCGGTCCTCTCGCTGACCAGCGCCAGAGCCACCGCCTCGACCGGCCGTTCGGCAGCGAGCCCGGGCGCGAACACGGCCGATCCGGCTGCCACGGGATGCGGGTCGGTTGACGGCCGCCTCCTCGAATCCTGCAGCGCCTCGATCACGTCCTTGAGGCGGCGCAGCTGTGCCATCTTCAAGAAAAAAGGCTCGGCGGGCTGGTCCGATGCGAGCTGCTCGTGGAGTGCCCCGAAGATCTCGGCCCGCTTGATCGAGTCGATGCCGAGGTCGGCCTCCAGGTCGTATTGGAGATCAAGCATCTCGATCGGATAGCCGGTCCGTGTGCTCACCAGGGTCAGGACAATGCCGGCCACGGACGGGTCGGCCGGACCCGCTTGCAGGGCGAGCGAGTCCTCGGTTGCTGCCGCCACCGGCGTGGCTGGGACCGCCGCCAATCTCACGGCAGGCTCCGGCGCTTGCGTGCGTTGCATTCTCCCGATCCAGCTGATCACGTCTCCGAGGCGGCGCAGTTGGGCCGCCTCGATGAAGAACGTCTCCGCATCCAGCACGCCCAGGTCGGCGCGCTCACGCAGGGCGGAAAATATCTCCGTCCGCTTGATTGAGTCGATGCCGAGATCCGCTTCCATGTCCTGCTCGACGGCCAGCATGTCGATCGGATAGCCGGTGCGCTGGCTGACAAGTTCGAGCAGCACATGATGCATCCCGGACTCGGCATCGGCCGGCGTGGCAGAAGCCGCCATGCCGGCTGGCACGGCAACGGGGATAGCAACGTGAGGCGCCTCCTGATGCTCTGCGGGTCGGTCCAGCTCGGGCGTTACCGCCGGTTCGGGGGGTGGCCGCGGATCAGCCCGCCCGGTGTGAGCAGGGGCAATCTCTGTCAGCACACGTTCCAGCAAGCTCTCGCGCTCACGCTGCGCCGTGCTTTGATAAGCGCGGAACTCGTCAAGCAGCACACGCAGCGAAGCGGCAACCTCCATGGGAGGTGCCTCGATCGGCGCCAGGATCGGTGCAACCACCGGCGTCCGAAGGGGCAGCGAAGCAGGCATCGTCGGCAGGACCGGTGCCGGCACGGCCGCATCCCCGGGAAGGTGAACCGGCGCGGGCGGCCTCGCAGACACCATCGCAGGCGCGGCAGGGCGAACGGGCGCTATCGCCTTGACGGGCAGCCTGGCAGTCAGGGGCGGCCGTTGATCGTCGACGCGGGGCAGCGCCTGCGAACCCGCTGTCGGACGGAGTGGACGGGACCGGCTGCTGTCGATCAACCAGGTGGTCGCCGAATGTGTCGGCGTCTCCCTGCCATCCTCGAAACGGTCGTTCCGGTTCGCCACGCCGGCAAACAGCCGCTCAAGACGCGGCTGCCTGCCGGCGGCGAACAACTGCCCGACCACGGTGAGGAAGTCGGCGAGCGGGTTGGCGGCTCCCGGTCGATCCGGCGTCAGGATACGCGCGGGCCGGCCGGCAAGACTCTGCCGGGTCAGCCCGCTCAGGACCTGGCCAGGGCCGACCTCGATGAACGTGCGGACGCCTTCCGCATACATCGCCTCGATCTGGTGGAGAAAATGCACCGGCTTCGTCAGCGCATCGACCAGGATTCGCCGTATGCCGTTGGCGTCGTCCGGATAGGGCCGCGCCGTCAGCCCGGTATAGACCGGAAGGCGTGGCGAGCGGAACTTCACGGCCGTCGCGGCGCGGGCGAACAGGACCGCGGCCGGGAATGCCTCGGGAATGTGGAATCCGGCGCTCATGGGCAGCCTGCTGCAACGGATCGACAGGGCGGCCAGCCGCGTGGCGAATGCCTCGATTGCGCCGCTGGCCCCGCCGACGGTCAGCTGCCTGGGCGCGTTGATGGTGGCGATGGCGACGCCGGGACTTTCCGCCAGCAGGCCCGAGACGATGTCGGCGCCTTCGTTGACGGCCAGCATTGCGACCGCGCCGCGCCCCTGCGTTTCCTGCACCACGCGCCCGCGCAGCTCGGACAGCCGGATCAGGTCGTGAAACGACAGCGTGCCGGCGACGCACAGCGCCACATACTCGCCGTAGCTGTGCCCCGCGACGACATCGGGGCTGACGCCAAGGTCATCGAGCAGGGCGTAGAGGGCGTAGTCCGCGGCCCCGAGGGCGGGCTGCGCGAACCATGTCTGCTGAAGCGTCCTGCCCTGCTCCTCTGCCTCGGCCGCGTCATAGGCGGGTGGCGGGAACACCGTGCGCGCCAGAGACGAGGGCAGCACTTCCGACAGGATGCGATCGGCCATCTCGAACCGCTCGCGCACGATCGGGAAATACAGCGCAAGCTGTTGCAGCATGTTGACGTGCTGCGATCCCTGGCCAGGAAACAGGAAGGCCGTGGTGCCGGCGTCGAGATGACCGTCGCCAAACAGGATCGGCCCGGCCGGCGGCATTGGCGCCTCCGCACGCAGCTTCTCCGCGGCCGTGGCCAGCAGCGATGGCAGTTCCGCAAAGCTGGCGGCGACGAGCGCCAGGCGGCAATCCCCTTTCGCCTCGCGCTCCCGGCGCAGCAGCGTGGCGGCCACGTCGATCAGCCTCGGCGTCCAGTCGCCCCCTATCGAGTGCAGCAGGTCATCCACCTGCGCCGCCAGTTCCGCCCGCCCCGTCGCCCGGAACACCAGCAGCTCCGCCGGCCGTACCGGCAACGCGGCGGAATGGCCGGGAAATTCCTCCAGCACCGCGTGGAAATTGGTGCCGCCGAAGCCGAACGCGCTCACGCCGGCACGACGCGGCGATGGCTCGCTGTGCAGCCACGGACGCGCGTGGCCGGTCAGGTAGAACGGGATCGTCCGATCCCGGATCGCGGCACTCGGCTCCTCGAACAGCGTGGGCGGCAGAGTGCGGTGATGCAGGGCGAGGCTGGTCTTGATGAGGCCGGCCAGCCCGGCCGCGTTCTTGGTGTGGCCGATCATCGACTTGACGGAGCCGATGGCGCAGCTCTGCGGCGCGGCCTGCGCCTCCTGGAACACTTGGCGCAGCGTCTCCAGCTCGGCGCGGTCGCCCGCGACTGTCCCGGTGCCATGCGCCTCGACGAGGCCGACGGCGGCGGGCGAGAACTCCAGCCCGGCGTAGGCCCGCTCAAGAGCCCGGCGCTGGCCCTTGATCGAGGGTGCGGTGAGGCTCTTGTCGCGGCCATCGCTGGACCCCGCGACCCCGCGCACCACGGAGTAGATGCGGTCTCCGTCGCGCAGCGCGTCGCCCAGGCGCTTGCAGACGATCGCGGCTACGCCGTCGCTGATGGCGATGCCATCGGCGCCCGCGTCGAACGGGCGGCATCGGCCGCGGGGCGACAGCGCCCGCGTCTTGCTGAACAGGAGATAGCCGTAGATGTTCTGCTGCCCGTCAGCGCCGCCGACCACGGCGAGGTCGCTGGTGCCCTGGCGCAGCTCCTTGACCGCAGCATCGAGTGCCGCGAGCGAGGAGCCGCACGCGGCGTCGATGGCGATGTTCGGGCCGCCAAGGTCGAAGCGGTTGGCGACCCGCCCTGCCATCACGTTGGGCAGGATGCCGGAAAAGCTGTCCTCAGTGAGCACCGGCAGACGACGCTTCAGGGCCGACAACACGGTTTCGCGGATCGAGGGCTCGATGTCGTCAAGCTGGCCGATGTGGTGCTCCATCAGCGCCCGGACCTCGTACGAGCCCGCCAGGTCGCAGGGCGCGCCGCCGGTGCCGATGACGACGGCCGCCCGGTCCCGGTCGAACGGCCGCCTGTCGTAGCCGGAATCCTCCAGGGCACGGCGCACCACGTCGAGGAACAGGAGCTGCAAGGGCTCGATCGAGGCGACGCTTGCCGGCGGGATGCCGTAGCGCACCGGATCGAAGGGCATCGCCTCGATGAAGCCGCCCCACTTGGAGATCACTCGGTCAGGCAGGTCCGCCCGCTCGGAGTAGAACTGGCTCGACTGCCAGCGGTCGGCGGGCACCTCCACGATGGCGTCGACCCGGTTGAGCGTGTTGTCCCAGAACTGGGGAACGCCGGACGCCCTGGGGAAGCGGCATGCCATGCCGATGACGGCGATCGGCTCCAGCTCGCCCACCACCGCCGCGGCACGGGTGCGGCGCGGCGACTCCGTGCGCATCTCCGAGAAGACGCGGCGCAGCACGTCCGTCGACCCCTGCGCCACATCCAGGTGCAGCTCGGCCAGATCGCAGGGCTCCGTACGGAGCGCCGCGATCTGGCCGAGCATGTACATGCCTTCCCGTCTCTGCTGCTCCGGCGCGACTTCGACGAGGCGTGATCCGGATGCACCGTCGGGCCTGCGGGCCAGCCCCTTGGACGCAAGCCGCATGCGCCCGAGATTGGCCTCGTCGAGCTGCGCCCGGGTTTCTCCCGCAGTCATCCCAGCCTTGAGGAAACCCCGCTTCAGGGACTGGAACTCGCCGGCATAGGAGGTCCGCGCGCACTGGATGGCATGTCCGCCGTCCGAGTCGAGAATGACGGTGTCGCGACAGGCGATCGCCTCGTCCTGATAGGGGGCGACGATGGCGCCGGTCTCGACCGCATCGCGCGTGAACAGGTAAGCCGTGCCCATCAGGACGCCGAAGCGGATGTTCGCCGCGGTGCCTGCGGCCGCCATGACACCGACCATGGCGGCGGAGACGGCATCATGCACGCCGCCGGCGAACAGCACGTCTATCGTCTCTGCCTTGCTGGTCCTGGCCTGGAACGCAAGCAGGGCATCAAGCGCGGCGTCCCACAGCATCGCGCTCGACAGCGGCCCGATATGGCCCCCGCACTCGCGACCCTCGAACACGAACCGCCGGGTTCCGGCGCGGAGGAACATGTCGAGCAGCCGCGCGGACGGTGCGTGGACGTATGTCCTGATATCGGCGGCTTCCAGCACGGCCGCCTGGTCAGGGCGCCCTCCGGCGAGGATGGCGAAGCGGGGCCGGGCCTTGCTGACCGCGCGCAGCTGCTCGATGCGCAGCTCGGGCGACACGAAGCCCAGGATGCCCACTCCCCAGGGCTGGTCGCCGAGCAGGGAGGCGGTGTCGCGCAGCAGGGTCTCGATCTCCGACTCACGCAGCATCGCGAGCGCCAGGAATGGCAGGGCGCCGCCGTCCGCCACCGCCTTGGCGAAGCCGGGCACGTCGCTCACCCGGGTCATTGGGCCCTGGGCGATCGGAAACCGGATGCCGTGCGCCTCGGCAAAGGCGTTCGCCTCGGCGAGCGGCGCCGTCGCGGCGGCGAGCCGCAGCCCATCGCTGAGCTGGCGTCGGTAAGCGAGCAGGATGCCTGCGACGGTGCGGTGCCGGGCTGCCAGCCGTGCGGCGAGCGCGGCCTCCTGACCAACCGGGTAGAGGGCGCCGTCACCGCCGTCCTGCAGCCTCGTCCGCAGTTGAGCGATGAACGCGTCACGGTCGCAGCCCTCGTTCTCCAGCGTGCGGAGCCGGGAGATGCTCTCCCGACCCACGAGCCTGTGCACCCTGAAGCGCGTGTCCAACGCCTCGCCGAGGCAGACCGTCTCCGTCCCGTCCATGGCCACGATCAGCGCCCGGATCGGCGCCTCGATGGCGCTCTCCTCCGCGAGCGCAAAAGGCGTGTCGATGACGACGCCGCAGGCCCCTGCGACGCGGCACGACGCCAGGGCGAGAGGAGTGATGCCGCCTTGCGCCCAGACGCGTATGTCGAGCCGACGGCAAAGCGACTGCAGGAGCACGAAGGTCGTCTGGCTGCTGACCCGCCCGCCCGCCTCGTTTCCCTTGGCGACCACGCCATCGGCGCAGGCCTCCTGTGCCTGCTCTGCTTCAGCGAGCGAGACCACCTCGCAGTAGATGCGCCGGCAATGCCCCCGCAAAGCCGATACGGCAGAAGCCGGATGCGGGAGGTCGCCGCAGGTGCTGCCGATGATCACCAGGTCGATGGTGGTCTCGTGCTTGATCAGGAAAGCGATCAGCCGGTTGACCAGAGCAACATCGACCCGAATGCCAAAGCCGTCGCCCAAAGCCTGGGAAAGCTGCAAGAAGGCAGCCTCGAACATCTGGAACCGGTCTTCCGTCGTCAGATCAAGCAAGGCAGTCTCGCCAGCCAAGGCGGCGGCCAGCGGTATGGCCATGCCTCGTGAACCAGGCGGAGCTGCGACGGCAATCTCCATGTCACGAGTGCTCATGCTGTCACGGTGAGCAATTTTGCTGCGATAACCCACAAATGCACGTGCTCCGACACGGTTATAGACTCACGCGAGGCAAGCGCTCTCGATGATCTATTGTTCTGATCTTATTATTTACATACACAGTAAACGGTAATGCACAGGCTGGCGATAACCTAGGTGTATGTAAGGAGGTCGTATGAAGCGTTGTTACATGTATGGACATCGGGTAATCGCGGCGGGGGCATAAGCCAGCCACGATGCTGCGATCCGGGCGCGCCCGGATCGCAGCATCGTGGCGGTTCGATGTGTTTGGTCCCGTGGTTTGACGGTGCCCTCTTCTTGCGTGGATGGATGCGCCATGGGCCGGGTTCCGCACGGCAGCGCCACCACGACAGCGGCAGCCCGTCGCGACCCGGCATGGTCAGGAGAGCCTGAGAGCCCTCGCCAGCCGCCACGGCGTCAACCGGAAGACCATCGCCAAGCGACGCCGGCGCAACTCCGTCGACGATCTGCCGACAGGGCCAAAGCAGGCGAGAGCCACCGTGCTCTCCTTCGAGGCCGAGGCCATCGTCGTCGCCTTGCGTCGAGCCACAGGGGGTCTTCTCCCGTCATGCCAGCCCGCGCACGAAAGTTCCCGGCCTGCCTTTTCGGATTTCAAACCGGGACACGACTGTCGGTCCGCTGCCATATACCGCCCGCCCGCCCCCATGCTACGCAACGCGCCGCATCACCGCCTCCCGCATCGGCGCGCAGGCCGTGCCACAGCGGGGCGCCAGGAGGATCGGGTGATGGGGCACGACGACGCCCACGACCACGCGCCCCACAGCCACGCAGCCCACGATCACTCGGGTCACGGCCATGCCGGACACTCCCACGCCCCCTCCCGCTTCGACGCCGCCTTCGCCGTCGGCACCACCCTGAATGCCGGCTTCGTCGCCCTGCAGGTCGGCTTCGGTCTCGCCGCACACTCCGTCGCCCTGCTCGCCGACGCGGTGCACAACCTCGGCGACGTGCTCGGCCTCGTGCTGGCCTGGGTCGCGGTCGTCCTGGCGAGACGAGCGCCCTCCGCGCGCCGCACCTATGGCTGGGGCCGCGGCACGATCCTCGCCTCGCTCGCCAACGCCGTGGTGCTGCTGGTCGGCATCGGCGCCATCGGTGTCGCCGCGATCCAGCATCTGCTGGCGCCCGGCGCCGTCGGCAGCGCGACCGTGATGCGCGTCGCCGCCGTCGGCATCGCCGTGAACGGCACCACCGCGCTGATGTTCATGCGCGGCCGCGAACACGACCTCAACATCCGCGGCGCCTTCCTGCACATGGCCGGCGACGCCGCGGTCTCCGCCGGCGTGGTGCTCGCCGCAGGCCTGATCCTGCTCACCGGCGCGACCTGGATCGACCCTCTCGCCAGCCTGGCCATCGTCGCGGTGATCGGCTGGAGCAGTTGGGGCCTGCTGCGAGAGAGCATGGCGCTCGCCATGGACGCCGTGCCCGCCGGCCTCGCCCCCACCCAGGTCGAGGGTTTCCTGCGCACCCTGCCCGGCGTGTCCGAGGTGCACGACCTTCACATCTGGGGCCTGAGCACCACCACCACCGCGCTCACCGCCCACCTGGTCTGCGGCGACGGCGGGACCATGGGGCCCGATCTGCTGATCCGCGCCGCCTGCGACGGCGTGCTCGCCCGTTTCGGCATCAGCCACTGCACCTTCCAGGTGGAGACCAGCCGCTGCGCCGACGCCTGCACCCTGCGCCCGGACGGGGTGGTCTGATGCGCGCCGCCGCCTTGCATTCTCCGCCGGCTGACCCTGCTGCCGTGCCCGACGAGGACCGCTGCCCATGACAGTCGACGTCACAGACCACCTGCGCCGTCAGGTTCCCGGCGTGTTCACCCGCGGCCTGCGGGCGGCGGGCTGGGGCGTGGTGCATTGGGTGCTCGGGTTCGCCGAGCAGGTGCTCGAGGTGGTAGCGCCCCTGGTGCTGGTGTGCGGGCTTGGCTGGTGGGCACTGCCGCGCCTGGCCGGCCTGGTGCCGCTCGACCCGCAGGCCAGGGCGGTGGCGGACGACGCGCTGGCCCACGTGCCGCAATCGCTGCACCTGGCAGGGCTGTGGCTGTCGCCGATGGGGATGATCGTGGACGGGCTGCTGCTGATGGCGCTGGCGGCGCTGCTGCAGACCATGTCCGCGATCGTGGCGTCGGAGATCTACAACGGCCGGTAGGAAGAGAGGCCAGGGTCCTGCCCCTGCCTGAAAGCGCGGACCCGCCACGGGCAGCGATCCTGGACCCGCATCACCCGAGGGCCGGTCCAGGGGCGGCTCGCCCCTGGCGGGTCCAGGGCAGCGCCCTGGCCTTGCGCTTCCTCACACCAGCGGCTCCCGGTATTGGCTGGTCGGGGAGCAAGGCCGGGTTCTGCCCGAACCCAGACGGTCGCGCTTAAGCCGGCGCCAGCCGCGCTGCTCCCTGCCCAGCGCCATGTCGCGGATCACCTCCCGACATGGCCAGCAACCCCCTCTCGACGGATCAACAGCCGCAGGCACTGCGGGTTCAGGAATGCCGATGGCGACGCGAACAGCCGCAGGGTCTGGGCCGCGGAAGCTCCCTCATGGCCGTGGGCGTCCCGCGTCTCGGCAAGATGCGGGCGCCGGCCCGAGGTCAGGATCGGCGCCCGCGGTCAGGCGACGCTGAGGGCCACGTCGACGTTGCCCCGCACGGCATTGGAGTACGGGCAGGTGGCGTCGGCCTTGTGGACCAGCGCCTCCGCCTGGTCGTGCGCCATGCCAGGCAGCGCGACCTTGAGCGCCACAGTGATGCCGAAGCCGCCCGCCGAGCGCGGACCGATGCCGATGGTGGCGGTGACGGCGGCGTCGGCGGGCACCTTGATGCCGTCCTGGCTCGCGACGTACTTCATCGCGCCGAGGAAGCACGCGGAGTAGCCGGCGGCGAAAAGCTGCTCCGGGTTGGTGCCTGCCCCGCCGACGCCGCCCATCTCGCGCGGCGTCGACAGCGCGACATCGAGCACGCCGTCCTGCGACGCCGCGCGCCCGTCGCGCCCGCCGGTGGCGGTGGCCGTGGTGTGGTAGATCGCCTCTACGCTCATCCTGCTCTCCTGTTGCTGACGGCCGAAATGCCGTGGTCGCATCGTCGGGCTCGCGGCGCCGTCGCGCAGTGAACGCCGCTTCCGTGCCCCGGTTGGATCGCTACATTCCGAGCGCGCGGCGGTAGACGTCCAGCAGCGTTTCCTGCTCCTCGATCTCGGCCGGCTCCTGTTTGCGCTGGCGGATGATCTGCCGGATGATCTTGACGTCGAAGCCGGCGGACTTGGCCTCGGAGAAGATGTCCTTGATGTCGCTGGACAGGGCCTTCTTCTCCTCTTCCAGCCGCTCCACCCGCTCGATGATGGAACGCAGCCGGTCTGCCGCGATGCCGCCCACCGCCGGTGCTGCGCCCTTCAGCTCCTCGTCGAGGCCGGCCTCATCCGTCATGTCCGTATCCAGCGCCATCGCCGCATCCCTTGCCCTTGAATCTGCGGGATATAGCGCGGCCAGGGGGCGGTCAACGGCACCGGCCATGGACCTGCGAGAAAGCAGGGCGGGCCCCGCCCCAACTTGCCGAGGCTTGCCTTCGCCGGAGACCTCGCTTTCCAGCAGGAGCTTCTGATAACCAGCAGCCTTTGATCTTAACCAATCAAGCGAGCAAGAAAGGCCAGGGGCTCTGCCCCCCATGCTTCAAGGTGGGGACCCCGCCAAAGGCAGGGCCCTTGGAACCCTTTTTCTAAGGAAGGCCGGTCCAGGGGGGCTCCCCCTGGCGGGTCCAGGGCAGAGCCCTGGCCTTGGCACGCCAGACCCCAAGGCGGTTGGTATGACCCCGTCGGCCGCCTCCGATCCTGGCGGCATGACAGCGCCGGCCTGGCCGTCTAGCCTGAGGCTCCGCCCGCGCGGCGCGCCACAGCAGCGAAGGTCCAAGGATGCAACCTGTCCGCCTCGACCCGTCGATCACCGTGTCCGGCCAGATCGCCCCCGGGGACTTCGCCGTGCTTGCGTCGCGCGGCGTGCGCATGGTGATCAACAACCGCCCGGACAACGAGGACCCTGGCCAGCTCCCGGCCGCCGAGGCCGCCCGCCTTGCCGCGGAGCACGGCATGGAGTTCCGCCACGTGCCGATCAGCCTGCCCGCCCTGGCGCCCGTGGACATCGCCCGCTTCGCCGACGCCATGGCGGCCGCAGGCGGCCCGGTGCACGCCTATTGCCGCAGCGGGATGCGCTCCTCCCTGGTCTGGGGGATTGACGCCGCCGGCTCGGGCAGGATGACGCCCGAGGCGCTGCTCGCCCGAGGCCGCGAGGTCGGCATGGACTTTACGCCCGCGCTCGCCTGGATCGAGCGGAACCCGGGCTGACAGCAGACAAGGCTGAAATCCAGCCAAGCCGGTCAAGGGCCGGGGCCTCTCGAAATGCTTCCATCGAGCCAGAGGATCTCAGAACCGGCCTTGAACGGGACTCTTGGCCTGCCCCACCTCAGTTCGGCTGCGCCGCGTGCGCCTTGAGGTCCGCTAGCGTGCAATGCAGCAGGGCCGCCCGATGCGTGGCCTCGAGCACCACCTGCGGTGCGCACCCGGCCTCGAACGCCTCTTGCCAGCGCGGCGCGCACAGGCACCAGCGGTCGCCCGGCTTCAATCCAGGGAACCCGAACTCCACCCGTGGCGTGGACAGGTCGTTGCCCCGCGCCTGGCTGAACGCCAGGAACCCTGCGGTCAGCACAGCGCACACCGTATGGCTGCCCCGGTCGTCGGGGCCGGTGCTGCAGCAGCCATTGCGATGAAATCCCGTCAGCGGATCGAGGGAGCAGTCCTGCAACGGCTGCCCGAACACGTTGAGCGACGGTTCGCGACCGCCTCCGGTATCGTCGAGCGGCATCGCTTCCCTCCCAGGCCCGGGCGGCGCACCGCCGCCACACATAGCAATGGGCCGCCACCCCGCGGGTGACGGCCGGCCGGCGCCTCACATCGGCGGGTTCACGCCTGGGGTGCCGATCGCCACGAACCTGCCGACAACCTTGCCCTCGTCCTCTGTGCCGTTAACGAACACAGTGACGCCCTTCTTCACCGCCGACATCTCGGCCGGCTCGAAGGCCACGATCGGCGCGGTCGACGGCACCACGATGGTCTGCTTGCCGCCCTTGTAGGACACGACGATCTGCTTGGCGCCGGACTTGTCGGTCGCGGTGTCGATGTTGCCGTTGGTCATCGCCGAACTGACCGGCTTGCCGCCGCCGGCCGGCAGGGCGGCGTCGATGTTGCCGTTGGTCATGGAGGACGCGCTCGCCTTGCCCGACATCGTCGAGTCCGCGAGGCTGTCCCAGCCGTAGTGCCCGTCGCCCGCGCCGCGCATCGCCGCCGGGAAGATCACCAGCTCCAGCGCCACGAGCTGGTCGCCCACGGTCTTGGTCGCGGTGCCGATGTAGCTGTCCTTGTCGACGTGGGCGAGGTCGGACTTCACGACGGTCGCGTACTTGGTGTCGCCGCTGATCGCCACGGTGACATCGCTGCCGCTCGCCGGATGCACGACCAGGCTGTCGCCGCTGATCGACGTCACGGTGCCGCGCACGCGGTGAGGCTGCGGCGCGGCCAGCGCGGCCGTGGACAGCCCCGCCAGGACAAGCGACGTGGTCGCGAACAGGGACAAGCCTCGAAGACGTTTCATCAGTATCTCACTCCGGTGTGGCGGCGCTCTCGCGCCGGCTCCTATATGACGCATAACAGCGGCACGGGATTGCACACGCTATGGCGGAAATGCGGCTAGCCGGATCGGCCCATCACACCGCGCATCCCGTGGCGATCCGCATCATGCACTGGATCGGCGCCTACGCCATCATCTGCATGATCCTCAGCGGCTGGCAGATCTACGACGCCTCGCCGATCCTGCCCTTCGTGTTCCCGCGCTGGATGACGCTGGGCGGCTGGCTCGGCGGCGCCATCGCCTGGCACCTGTCCGCCATGTGGCTGCTGGTGTTCGACGGGCTGTGCTACCTCGCCTACGGCCTGGCCAGCGGGCATTTCCGCCGTGACATGCTCCCGGTCGGCCCTCGCGACGTTGCCCGCGACCTCGTCGCCGCCCTGCGCTTCCGCCTGGTGCACACGCTCGGCCACTACAACGCGGTGCAGCGCCTGCTCTACCTCGGCGCCATGGCGCTGGGCGTGCTGATGGTGGTCAGCGGCCTGGCGATCTGGAAGCCGGTGCAGCTCTCCTGGCTGACCGCGCTGCTCGGCGGCTACCCCACGGCCCGCGTCGTCCACTTCGTCCTGATGGGCCTGATGGTCGCCTTTCTCGTGGTCCACGTCGTGCTGGTCGCCCTGTTCCCGCGCACGCTGGTCTCCATGACGATTGGCCTGCGCCGCCGCCCGGACGCGGAGGTCCGGTCGTGAGCGCGCCCGCCGAACGCACCGCGACTTCCCACGGCGGACACCCCCAGCCCCGCCCCGCGGGCGCCTTCCGGGCGCGTCCTGGCGTGGCGCTGGCAGACATCCGGCCCGACCTCGTGCGGATGGAGCGCCGCCTGATGCTGCGCGGCTCGCTGTCGCTGGGCGCGCTGGCCTTGCTCAGCGGCTGCGACCTGGCGGGCGAGGGTCCGGTGGACCGCGCGCTGAGGGCGGTGTCGCGCCTCAACGACCGCGTGCAGGCGGCGCTGTTCGATCCGAACCGGCTCGCGCCGACCTACGCCGCGAGCGACATCACCGACCCGTTCCGCTTCAATGCCTACTACCCGGAGTGGCAGATCCGCACCGTCGAGGAATCCGACTGGCGGCTGGAGGTCGCGGGCCTGGTGGACCGCAAGGCGCCCTGGACGCTCGCCGACCTGCGCGCGATGCCGCAGGAGGAGCAGATCACCCGCCACGTCTGCGTCGAGGGCTGGAGCCAGGTCGGCCAGTGGAGCGGCGTGCCGTTCCGCGCCTTCCTGGAGCGAATAGGTGCCGACACCCGCGCTGGCTTCGTCAACGTGCGCTGCTTCGACGACTACTGGTGCGGGCTGGACATGGCGAGCTGCCTGCACCCGCAGACCATTCTGGCGCTCGACTTCGAGCAGAGGCCGCTATCCCCGCAATGGGGCGCGCCGCTGCGGCTGCGGCTGCCGACCAAGCTCGGCTTCAAGAATCCGAAATACATCCAGGCGATCGAGGTCACCAACACCAACCCGGGCGGGTACTGGGAGAAGCAGGGGTACAACTGGTACAGCGGACTCTGATGCAGCAGGCAGGCAGGGTTGAGGCTCCGCCTCGAACTCCGCCAAAGCCCTACCTTTGCAGATCGGGACGAAGCTCTCCCTCAAATCTGCCGGTCCAGGGCCGGCTCGCCCCTGGCGGGTCTGGGCAGAGCCCAGCCCTGCCTGCTTCCTTAAGTCCTCGACATACCCCCGCACCCGGCGGAAAACTCCCGGACGCCAGATCCCGGAGCC
>CAXSES010000001.1:46541-49743 GCA_964236225.1 uncultured Acetobacteraceae bacterium | reverse complement strand
TGGCCTTGCTTCCTTCAGGCCGCCCTGACGCCGGCGACGAAGCGGTCCACCGTGGAGCCCAGCCGGCCGGCCTGCTGCGACAGGCCTTCTGCCGCCGTCAGCATCTGGTCTGCCACGGCCCCGGTGCTGCCCGCCGCCTCGTTCATGCCCAGGATGGTCGAGCTCACTTCCTGCCCCCTGGCTGCCGTGTAAAGCACGTTGCGCGCGATCTCCGCCGTGGCGGCGCCCTGCTGTTCCACGGCGGCGGCGATCGAGGTGGCGATCCCGCTCAGGCTCGCGATCGTGGCGGTGATGCCCTGGATCGAGTCCACCGCCTCGCGGGTCGCCGACTGCATCCGGTTGATGTGCCCGACGATCTCCTCTGTGGCATGCGCGGTCTGGCTGGCCAGGCTCTTGACCTCGGAGGCCACCACCGCGAAGCCCTTGCCCGCCTCGCCGGCCCGCGCGGCCTCGATCGTGGCGTTGAGCGCCAGCAGGTTGGTCTGGCCCGCGATCGAGGTGATCATGTCGACCACCTGGCCGATCCTGTCCGCGCCCTCGGCCAGCGCGCGGACCACGACGTCGGTGCGCCGCGCGTCCTCGCTCGCCTTGGCGTTCATCCGCGCGGAGTCCGCGACACGGTCGCCGATCTCCCGGATCGAGGCGCTCAGCTGCTCCGAGGCGGTGGCGACCGAGTTCACCGAGGCGCCCGCCCGGTCCGCCGCCGCGGTCACGAGGGAGGCGTGGCTGCTGGTCTGGCCCGCGTTCAAGGTCATGGACTGCGCCGTGGCCTTCATCTCGCCCGCGGCGGAGGAGAGCTGGCCCGCCAGGCCGGCGATCTCCGCCTCGAAGCCGTGCACCAGCCCGGCCAGGGCCAGCGCGCCCCGCTCCTTGAGCGCCTGCGTCGCCTTCTCCGCATCGGTGAGGCGGCCGCTCTCGACCATGGCATCCTTCAGCGCCCGGAGCGCCCCGGCCATGCGGCCCACCTCATCCGAGCGTCCCTGTGCGGGGATTTCCGTGTGCATGTCGCGCGTGGCCAGCCGGCGCATGGCCGCGGTCATCGCGGTGACGGGAGCCGCCACGCCGCGCACCAGCAGCCAGCCCATCAGGCAGGCCATGGCGAGGCAGGCGGCGAGAAGGACCAGCACGGTGCCGCGCCCGCGCCCGTCGAGGGCCGAGGCCTGCGCCACCGTCTCGGTCGCGCCCTGGAGGTTGAACTCGACCGCCTTGCTGATGGCGGCGTCGACCGGCGGGGCGACGGGCAGCACGGTGGTCCGGTAGTACTCGGCCGTCTCGTCCGCGCCGTGCCCGGTCGAGAAGGCGATCGTGCTGGTCGCCGCCGCCATGAACCTGTCGCGGGCTGCCTTGTACTGGTCGAACAGGGCCCGTTCCTGCGGGCCGGAAATCGAGCGGTCGTAGATCGCCTCGTTCCTCTGCACGTCCGCAAGCTGCGCGGCCCGCGTGTCCTTGCTGAGCTGCACGCCCTTCGCGTCGTCGGGAAAGGCGATCTGGCGCATCAGGAACAGGCGGTAGTTCGCCATCCCGCCGCGTATCTCCCCCAGCGTGCCGACCGAGGCGAGGAAGGTGTCGTTGGTTTGGCGCACCTTCCTGTTCAGCTCGCCGAACCTGTCGATCGCGCCGAACCCGAGCAGGGCGACGAGCCCGAGCACGGGCGCGAAGGACAGCGCGATCTTGGTGCGAACGGGCAGGTTGTCGAGCCGCGACGCGAGCCGCATGACCATGAATTCCCTGGTAATGGGTCCATTGTGCGCTTGGAAGTTGAAGCCCGACTTAACGCGGACGGTCGTGATGCCCTGACATCGAAGGCGGCCAAGGGAGGCCCGGTCCTATCCTCCAGGGGCGCGCCAGGCCTGTGATGTCTCCTGCCCGCCTGCAGGTCAGGCCCCCGCGCCGCCGTCATGGAGGGCCACGCTTGCCTTGGCCGCCCGGGGCGGGGCAGATTTGGCGCGATGATCGAGCTGGCCTACCCGCCCCGCACCGGCGACGACACCCTCTGGGCCGTGATGGCCTCGATGGGGCGCACCCACCGCGTCGCCGAGGTGTTTCCCAGCCGCGCCGCCGCCCTCGCGGACCGCGCCTGGCGCGAGCAGCAGGTCCGGGCCTACGGGCAGTTCCTGCGCGGCACGCGCCAGCCGGTGCCGCTGTACAGCGTGACGCCGATCCGCCGCACCGACCTGCCGAAATCGTGGACGCCGCTGCCGGCGCTCGGCTTCCTGCGCGGCAAGTTCTTCTAGGCGGCACCGCGCCAGGTTGAGTGCCCGGGTCTCCAACAAGATGGTTTCCAAAGGCCTCGGCCTTTGGCGGGTCCGGGCAGAGCCCGGCCTTGCTTCCTTCAGGCCGCCCGCAGCGCCCCTGCCCTGACCCGGGCGACGACCTCGCCGACGATCACGAGGGTCGGTCCTTCGCCCGGGTCGGAGGCGAGCAGCGCGGGCAGGGTGGCCAGCGTGGCGAGGCGGACGCGCTCGCCGGGCAGCGAGACGTTCTCCACCGCGACGGCGGGGGTGGCGGGGCTCATGCCGCCGGCGACGAGGCGGGCGGCGACGCCGTCCAGGGTGCGTGTGCTCATGTAGAGGGCCAGCGTGCCGCGGGTGGCGGCGAGCGCGCCCCAGTCCAGCGCCGGAATCTCGTTATTGCTACCGTGGCCGGTGACGAGGTGAAGTGAGCGCGACACGTCGCGGTGGGTGAGGGGGATGCCGAGGCGGGCGGCGGCCGCGCAGGCGGCGGTGACGCCGGGAACCACCTCGGCGTCGAGGCCGGCGTCGCGCAGGCAGTCCAGCTCCTCGCCGCCGCGGCCGAAGATGAAGGGATCGCCGCCCTTGAGGCGGACGACGTGGGCGCCGGCGAGGGCCTCGCGGACCAGGAGGCGGTTGATGGCGGCCTGGGTCATGGCGTGGCGGCCGCAGCGCTTGCCGACATCGACGCGCCGCGCGTGCGCGGGGGCCAGCGCCAGGATCTCCGGGCCGACGAGGCGGTCGTGCAGCACGAGGTCGGCGGTGGCGAGCACCTGCAGCGCGCGCAAGGTGAGCAGCGCTGGGTCGCCCGGGCCGGCGCCCACGAGGCTGGCGCGACCGGGAGGACGCTGGCGCGACGCCGGAGGGATGCCGGGCGCGACGCAGGCCGGAGTCCCGTGGGCCTGCGCGTCGGAGCCATCGGCGGCCCCTGGCGTGGCGGCACCCCAGGAATCGGTATCCCACGGACCGGC
>CAXSES010000001.1:7872-46441 GCA_964236225.1 uncultured Acetobacteraceae bacterium | reverse complement strand
CATCGGCGGCCCCTGGCGTGGCGGCACCCCAGGAATCGGTATCCCACGGACCGGCGACATCGGACAGGTCGGGGCGGCCTGGCACGGCGCACAGCACCCCGGCGGCGCGGGCCTGCCGGGCGAGCACGGGGTCCGTGGTCAGGCAGAGGCGCACGCCTTCGAGAGAGGGCAGGCTGTCGTGGCGGCTCAGCCACGGATGGGCCGTGTCGGAGGCCAGGTCGGGTCCGCCGCATACGGTGACGCGCGCGCCGGCCTGCAGCGCAAGTCTTACCAGAGTCCGCGTGGCCTCGCCTGCGGCGGCGACCAGCACGCGGCGGCCATCGAGGCGCAGGGAAAGCCCGTGAGTGGGGAGAACGGCGTTGACCATCGTGTCGACATACCTGGGTACTTGCGAGGGCGGATGGTTGCAGCGGCGTCGGTCAAGACATGGTGATTGTGCGGCGACACCGTCAAATTTAGCTTTGTTGCGCCGCAGCGTAAACCTATCCTTGCGGCGGGCAAAAACACCTGTGGGAAAACCGGATGCAGCGTCCCTGTATGCGGGCGCCGCCGAACGGCTTGGCGCGTGCAGCGAGGGGCGGCAGGGGCGGCAGATGCGGAACAGAGGGTCGGACCTGGTTCGACGCGCTTCCACCATGATCGAGGCCACGGGGGTGAAGGCACGACCTGCGCGGCGACGCGCGGAGATGCGTGCCGCGAAGCCGGGGCCGGCGGGTCCGCTGCCTTCGTCGGGGGCGCTGGTGCTGTTCGACGGCGACAGCATCGCTGCGGGGCTGGGCGCGTCGCCGGAGCGTGGCCTGGCGGCGCAGGTGCAGGCTCTGTTGCCGCCCGGCACGCGGGTTGCGGTCACTGCGACGGCCGGCCGGCCGGTGCAGCGCTGCCTGGCGCTTTACGACGCGGCCGTGGCGCCGGTTTTCGACACGGCCGCGGCCTCGTGCGTGATCTTCTTCCATGCCGGCGACAACGACATCGCCCAGGGCGGCACCGCAGCCGAGGCGTACGCGGCGCTGCGCGGCTACGTGGCGCGCGCCCATGCCCAGGGCTGGGCAGTGGTGGTGTCGACCGAGATGCAGCGATTCGATTTCCCCCCGGCGTGGCGGGGCGAGATCGATGCCTACAACGCCTTGCTGCGCGCCGACAGGGCCGGCGCGGACGGCCTCGCGGAGTTCGGCGCGGACCCGCTGATGGGCGGCGTCGAGGCGCGCGCCGACCTGGCCCGCTACACCGCCGACGGCGTGCACCCCACGGACGGGGGCTATGCCGTGCTGGCCCGGGTCGCTGCTGCGGCGCTGCTGCCCCTGCTGAGGAGCCGGTCGTGAGGCGCCGACACGGCCTCAACCCCTGCCCGCGCGGCCGGCCGCCGCCTGTTCGCGGCATCGCGCCCGTCCACCCGCCTTTTCCCTTCCTTGAGCGCCGCGCACGCGGCTGAGGGCATGTCGCATGGCTGAGGACCTGGAGATCAAGTTCGGCTACCCCGGCAACAGCTTCGCCTACCAGGGCACAGGCTGGTCGGTGCGCGAGATCGGGGGCGTCTGGATGACAGACGCGGAGAGCACCCTGATCGTGCCTCGACCGGAGCGGCCCGGCGACTACCTGCTGGAGCTTGACCTCGAGACCCTGCTCGAGCGGGACCGCCACGAGTTCCAGCGGCTGTCGGTGCGGGTGAACGGGGTGGGCGTGTGCAACCAGGTGCTGCGCGGCAACGCCGTGGTGCAGTGCTGGGTGCCCTGGTCGGTGCTCGGCGGGCCGATGAAGAGCGTGGTGATCCTGTCCCATCCCGACGGCTGGCCGCCGGCGGACCTGACCGGCGGCGAGGGCGACCAGCGGGTGATGTCGTTCTACGCCCGCAGCGTCAGACTGTCGCTGCTGACCGAGCGGGCCTGGGAGGCGGACCACCTCAAGCCGGAGGACGAGGCGCAGCTCGAGGCGATCATCGCCCAGCAGCAGAGCCAGGACGGGCTGACGATGCACAAGCTGGTGCTCGACTTCGAGAGCCTCGGCTCGAATTGCGAGCTGGGCATGGTGCAGCGCCACTACGGCGCCGAGCCGCTGGGGTTGTTCCGCTTCAGCTACACGCCGCTCGACGGGCTGCTCGCGGCGCTGGAGGGCGACTTCCGCACCGCGAGCTTCGGCGACCGGGCCTCGCTCCTGCTCAACGCGGAGACCCGCGAGTTCGAGCTGGTGGATCGGGTGCACGGCTTCGAGTGGCACACCTGGCAACATGACGGGCAGGCCGATCCAGTGACGCTGGAGCGACAGGAGCTGGTGCGCCTGCCCTACCTGGTGCGCCGGTTCTACGAGACGCTGGAGGACGGCGAGAAGATCCTGGTGGTCCGCGACGAGGACGGCCCCACCGACCCGGCGAAGATCCGGAGGCTGCAGGACGCGCTGCGCCGCCACGGCGACGTCACGCTGCTCTGGGTCGGCGTCGCCACGGACGGGCACGCGCCTGGCAGCGTCGAGTGGCTGGGCGAGGGGCTGATGCGCGGCTGGATCGACCGGCTGACCACGCGACGCGAGGCGGTCAACGCCTCGATGGCCGCATGGGGCGTGATGTGCCAGCGGGCGCACCGCATGTGGCAGGCGGGGCGGGCGCGGCAGGCGGCCTAGCGCCGGGCCGGGAGCGGGGTCGAGGCTCTGCCTCGACCTCCGCCCGTGCGATCCGCCGGCCCGCAGAGAGCAGCGAGCCTGGCCTGGCTCTGCCAGACCCGCCAGAGACCCTTTCTTCCGGGTGTGTCGGCCGGAGCCTGCCCTCCCGGCAAGGCGTTCCAAAGTCCCAGCCTCTGGCGGAGCTTGAGACGCAGTCCGAACCTTGCCTGGCTCACCGCCTGCGGCTGGCGCCGGGCAGACTGCCCCGCTGTGTGCGACTGTGTGCGACGCAGGCTGACCGGCGGCTCTGGGCAGACCCCGACCTCGCTTGCTAGATCCTGGTCCGAGCCGGCATGTCCGGTCCAGGCGCGGTCGCCGAACGAACCGCCCCGGCCACACGGGAGCGAACGTCTTGAGCGTCCTGATCGCCCTTCTCGGGCTGCTTGTGCTGGTCGTCCTCGCGTATCGCGGGTTCAGCGTGATCCTGTTCGCGCCCCTGGCCGCGATGCTGCCGGTGCTGCTGACCTCGCCGGCCAGCGTGCCGACCGCGTTCACCGCGCTGTTCATGGCCAAGGCCGTGGTGTTCGTGAAGCTGTATTTCCCAGTCTTCCTGCTCGGCGCTGTGTTCGGCAAGCTGATGGAGATGACGGGCTTCGCGCGCTCGCTCACCATCGCGATCATCCGCCTCGTGGGCCCGGAGCGCGCGATCCTGGCCACTGTGCTGGTCGCGGCCGTGCTGTGCTACGGCGGGGTGTCGCTGTTCGTCGTGGTGTTCGCGGTCTACCCGTTCGCCACCGAGCTGTTCCGCCGGGCGGCCATCCCCAAGCGGCTGATGCCGGCCGCCCTGGCGCTGGGCGGCTTCAGCTTCACCATGGACGCGCTGCCCGGCACGCCGCAGATCCAGAACATCATCCCCACCGCGTTCTTCCACACCACTGCGTGGGCCGCGCCGGTGCTCGGCAGCGTCGGCTCGGCGGCGATCCTGGCGGCGGGCATGGCCTACCTGCAGTGGCGGGCGCGGCGCGCTGGCGGCGAGGGCTACGGCAGCGGCCACCTCAACGAGCCGGACGACGTGGCGGGCGGCGCCGCGGGCGAGGGGGCGGTGCCGCCATGGCCTGTCGCCGTGCTGCCGCTGCTCGCGGTGTGGGTGCTGAACAAGCTGTTCACGACGCTGATCCCCGGGGCGTTCGGCAGGACCGACACCGTGGTGCTGCCGGGGCTGGCGGAGCCGCTGTCGACCGACGTGCCGGCGTTCACGGCGATCTGGGCGCTGGAGGCGGCGCTGATCGCGGGCGTTCTGCTCACGGTGGCGCTGGGCTGGCGCGAGGTGCGCGGGCGGTTCAGCGAGGGCACCCGGCCGGCGATCGCGGGCGCGCTGCTGGCCACGCTCAACACCGCATCCGAGTTCGGCTTCGGCGGCGTGATCGCGGCGCTGCCGGGCTTCCTCGTGGCACGCGACGCGCTGGCGGGGGTCCCCGACCCGCTGATCAAGGCGGCGGTGGCCACCACCACACTGGCCGGCATCACCGGCTCCGCCTCGGGAGGGCTGAGCATTGCGCTCGCGGCGCTGGGCACGCAGCTCGCGGCGTCGGCGGAGGCGGCGCACATTCCGCTCCAAGTCATGCACCGCGTCACCGCCATGGCCAGTGGCGGCATGGACTGCCTGCCGCACAACGGCGCCGTGATCACCGTGCTCGCCGTGTGCGGCCTCACCCACCGGCAGGCGTACGGCGACATCTTCGCCATCACCCTGATCAAGACGGCGGCGGTGTTCCTGGTCATCGCGTTGTACCGCATGACCGGGCTGGTCTGATACCAACGGGCGGACGTGATGACCGGTTTAGCAGGCAAGGCCAGGGGCTCTGCCCCTGGACCCCGCCAAAGGCTCGCCTTTGGAATCCACTCCTTAAGTAAAGCCGGTCCAGGCGGCTCGCGTCTGGCGCGTCTGGCAGACTAGGCTGTCTGCAGCTCGCGCGGCGCCCTCTCCGCGGCGAGCAGCCCGTCGACCACCAGCCCGCCGACCGCGTTCTGCCACAGCCACAGCCCGTTCTGCTGCCCGACGAAGCTCGCCTCGCCGCCCAGCTCGCCGCGCGGCTGGAATCCCGCCGCCAGCCCGATCGCATACAGCCCCGCCAGCGGCCGGCGCTCGGCGTCCATCACCCGGCAACCCTCGTCCACCAGAGGCGGCAGCCCGTCGCCGTGCGCGTGCAGCGCGATGTCCAGCCCGTCGCAATCCAGCACCGGCAGCGCGTGCGGCCGGTAGCCCAGCGCCGCCACCACCACGTGCGCGCCGTCGAGCAGGGCGCGCGCCTCCGGGTCGGCGCCGTCGCGCAGCCGCTGCAGGCGCAGCCTCGGCTCCGGCGGACGCCCGCCGATGCCACGCGCCCGCATCACCAGCTCGCGCGAGTCGAAACGCAGCCCGGCGAAGCGGAACACCCGCCCGCTCACCGGGCAGATGTCCTCGGGCCCGAACTCCAGATAGCCGTCCGCCTCGGCCTCTGCAGGAGTGACGTAGAACACCCGCAGCTCGCGGCGATGCAGGATGGTGATCGCGCCGTCGCCTAGATGCGAGCGCGGCAGGCGGTACAGCAGCGCATGCGCCGCCGACACCGCGCTGGTCGAGCCGCCCACCACCACGATGCGCGGCTCCGCCACGTCCTCCAGGATGTCGGCGATGCGGTCCAGCCCCGGCTGCGTCAGCGCGTCGCCGGACTGCACCAGAGTGGCGTCGTAGCGCGGCGACAGCGGCACGCCGGCGACCGGCTCCAGGGTCAGGCGTGCCGCCGGCTGGTGGCCGCCGGTGGCCAGCACCACGCTGCGAGCCAGGATCTCGCGCACCGGCCCGCCCGGCTGCACCTGGCCCGGCCTTGCCTGCACCCGCACCGACCAGGTGCCGTCGGCACGCTGCTGCACCGAGAGCGCCTCGTGCCCGGTGAGCACCTCGCCGCCGGCGTCGCGGATCATGTCGGCGATCGCCTCGCCGATCAGGTCCATCAGCGCGCCGACCATGCGCAGCGGAATCGCCTGGCCGCGCATCGCCCGGATCTCGCGCACCACCGGCAGGTCGCGCAGGGCCGTGAAGCGCGCATGCGGGTCGCCGTCGATGCAGCTGATGAAGGTCTCGGCCGCGCTGTCGGAGTTGATCGCGTAGCGCCCGATGGTGCCGGCGCCGAGCCGATCCCCCCGTTCCACCACAATCACGCCCTGCTCCACCAGCGCGTCGAACCGGCCGGCCTGCAGCGCCGAGATCAGCGGCGACAAGCCACCGGGACCGCCGCCGACGAACACAATGTTCTGCATCATCACTCCGCCTGATCTTGCCAGCATCGCAGCCCGCACGCAGCCTTGCCCGTCATCCTGGGCCCCGCTTGCGGGTGATATGCCCTTGTTTCCAGCTATGGACCCGAAACTTTAACGCTTTCCATAGATCGTGCGGGCAAGATGTCGCCTGACGATCCATCATGGAACTGGCACGCTGACCCGTTCCGGACATCATGCCACCGGGAATCCAAGGAGATGCCTATGCCCGACGTGCCACAGCCCGCACGGCACCGCAGCCCGAACTCCCTCTACGATGCCCTGGCCGGTGGCTATGACGCGTCCTACGCCGTGCCCGGCCATCGCAAGGCCTACGACGTGCTGGCGTGGGAGCGCGTGCTCGGCTTCCTGCCAGCCTCGCCCGGCACGGTGATCGACGCCGGCTGCGGCACCGGGCGCTGGGTCGAGAAGTTCCTCGCCCTCGGCCACCGCGTGGTGGGGATCGAACAGGCGCCGGGCATGCGCGAGGTGATCGCCGCGCGCGCCCTGGGCGATGCCTTCACCCTGGTGCCGGAGAGCATGGAGACCGCGCGCATCGCGCCCGCGAGCGCCGACCTGGTGGTGGCGATGGGCTCGACGCAGTTCACCTCGAACCCCGCGGCGACGATCGGCCGCCTCGCGGAGTGGGTGCGCCCGGGCGGGCATGTCTGCGTCTACGTGGATTCCCGCCTGGCGCTGGTGCTCGAACTGTTGCGCCTCGACCGCCGCGAGGAGGCGTTGCTCCGGCTGCGCACCGGACGAGGCGTGTGGGCGGTGGACGGCGTGGAGGCCGACGTTCACCTGTATGACCACGCCGAGCTGCGCCGCGACTTCCTTGCCGCCGGGCTGGAGGCAGTGTCCGGCCACGGCCTGCTGGTCAACGCCTCCACGATCGGCAGCGTCGGCTGCACGAAGGCGATGCAGGAGGACGAGGCCGGCTTCCTCGCGATGGAGCGCGTGCTGTCCGACAATCCCCTGATGATCGACGCCGGCAAGCATTTGTTCATGTCCGGGCGGCGGCCGGTGGCGGCCTGAGGCAGGCAAGGCCAGGAGCTTCGCCTCCGGACGCGACCACTGACGAAGCCTGTGCAAGCCACATCCCGGGGTGGTGGCTTGCATGTCTTCCACGCTTGAGAAGTGGGAAACTATCGGGGATGCGGACAGAGCCCGGCCCGCCTTGCTGGCGGGCCGATGCCGCGTGCCGCAGGCACCGGCCATGCCCTAGTCTCCCGCGCTGAGCGCCGCGATGGTTGCGAGCATGTCTGCGGCAGCCCAGTTCGGCGGCGTCATCGGCGCCAGCTCGCGCAGCAGGTCGCAGATCAGCGTCACATGCTCGCACGTCAGCGCGTCCGACATCGGCAGCGCCACGATACGTGAGGAGATGCGCTCGGTGGTCTGCAGATCCCCTGCCACGCAGGTATCGCGGAAATACGGCTGCTCTATCAGGTGGGGCGAGAAATACGTCGCCGCTCCGACCCCGTGATGGCGCAGCTCGTCGAGGAATGCCGCCCGTGTCCCGGGATAGGAGGCAGGGATCAGCATCGGCATGAACTGGTGGGCATGGCGCTGGCCCACCATCTTCTGGAACGTCCAGCCGGGCAGCGATCGCACATACTGCTCCGCCAGCGCGATGCGGTGCGTCACCACGGAGGGGAACTCCGCGAGCTTGGCCAGCGCCTGCAACGCGGTGACTTCGCCGAGCTTCGAGTTCAGCCCGGGCAGCCGCGCCATCCTGGGCTCGGTGAAGCCGAAATTGCCCATCGCCCTGATCGCCGCGAGCGCGTCGGGGTCGGCGTTGTAGATCACCCCGCCCTCCGCCACGGCGAAGGTCTTGGTGGCATGCATCGAGAACACCACGGAGTGCCGCGACCCCGTGCCGAAGCCCCGCCCCAGCGCGTCCAGCGACCCCAGCGACGCCGCCGCATCGACCACCACCGGCACGTCATGCCGCTCGCTGATGCGGTCGTAGCGGTCCATGTCGAGGCAGTTGCCGAAGGTGGCGTAGGGCACGATCGCCGCGATCTGGCCTTCGTACTGGGCGAGCAGGGCGTCCTCTGCGGCGTGGCAGGGCAGCCAGGTGTCGGCGTCGATGTCGCACAGCAGCGGCGTCAGGCCGTTCCACAGCGCGGCATGGGCGGTGGCGGCGAAGGTGAACGAGGGCATCAGCACGTAGCGGCGGCGCGTGGTGGCGCCCTGGCCAGGCGTCGGTCGGCTTCCAGCGGCGTCCACGGCGTGCCGGATCGCCAGCATCAGGCCGATGGTGGCGTTGCACACAGTGACGCAGCCGCCGACGCCGCCGAACAGCGCGTCGGTGAGCGCGCCTTCGAAGCGGGTGTTGACCGGCCCGTAGTTGGAGAACACCCCGCTCTCCTCGATCCGCGCCAGCTCGGCGCCGAGCTGGCTCAGGCGGCTGGGGTTGGGCTGCAGGAACGGGATCTTCATGGCTTTTCCTGGGGTGTCATAAGGCCGCACAAGGCTTAACTCCCGCTTGATCGTCCCATCCTGCGAGAATTTCCCATTATTATCGATTTTGCCGCTGGGCAGCAACAAGGAAATTCCTGAAAACGATACTCCTGCCCAGCCAGATTTTTTTTCGCGACAAAAGTGTCACAAGAGTTATACGCCGCGCTCCTACCGTGGGACACCATCTAGGATGATGACAAGCGTTGCACAGACCGTTGCCTGCCCAACGCGACCGCCATCCGCCTTTCATCCGGCGTGCTCCGACTGTTGATCCGGGACCAGCGTACGTCGTGAACACGGGGGTACCTCGTCCTCGTTGCGCCCACTACGTCGAAGGTGTCCATGTAGATGCGCGGCGGCGTCGTCCGCCCCGATTGCGATGACGTGCACGGGCACGGAAGCCGGCGGTCCGTTCAGCGACGCCCGTGCGCCGTGCCGCCTGAAGGCACCGTTAACGCCGGGAAACGCGCGCGGCCCAGCGCGCCAAGGCCTCGGGACTTGCCGATCGTGCGAGCATCTCGACCACCTTGCCCGTTGCAGCCGGCCATAGGCTGAAGACGGAGCCGGACGAAGGCGGATCGGCCAGGACCGCGTCCGTTGTCATCAGCACCAGCAGTCCCAATGGGTGGCGCGCGTTCTCACCACCTTCAGAAGTCGCAGGCGTCAACCATACCGGCACTCGCGGCAGGTTCGGGGAGCGCGAAATGCGTGGAGGGCACAGCCTCGTCGCGCGATGCGGGCACAGCATCGTCATCAGCCGGCTCAGCGGGACCATCGACGGCGAGCCCGCGACAACCGGGCATGGAAGCGCCACGGTCGCGGTTCCAGACAGGGGTTCAGGAACAACGTCGCAGCGTGGCGACGGCCGGCACGTCACGCCAGCGGCAGTCGAACAACTCAAGAGACGCGGGCAGGCGAGGCCAGAAGGCCTGCGCCTGGACGTCGCTTAGACTTGACCGTGAGAGTTCCCTGTCCGGGGAAAGGGACTCCTAAAGCCTCAAGCCTCTGGCGGGTCCGAGCGGAGCCCGATCCCGCCTGCTCCGGGCGCGCTGTCTGCTGCCGCAATCCCGGAGACATGGCCCGGCCGCGGCGACGCCCGGCCTGCCCAGGTGTGCTCAGTTCGGGTGGAACACGACCTTGACGCAGTTGTCCTTCTTGTCGCGGAAGGTCTTGTACAGCTCCGGCCCGTCCTCCAGCTTCGTGGAACGGTGGGTGATCAGGAACGTCGGGTCGATCGTCCCGTCCTGGATCAGCTTCGCCAACGGCTCCAGGTAGCGCTTCACGTGGGTCTGCCCGCTCTTGATGGTCAGGCCCTTCTGCACGACGGCGCCCATGTTGATCGGGATCGGCCCGGCATAGACGCCGGGGACCGACACGATGCCGCACGAACGCACCGCCTGGATCATCTGCTCCAGCGCGTACGGCCGCTGGTTGCCGGTCAGCTTCTCCTGGACCGCGCTGACCACGCTGAACATGCCGTGCCCCGCCACCGACTCCATGCCGACGCAGTCCACCACGCAGTCCGGACCCTGGCCGCCGCTGATCTCCTTCAGCCGCTCCATCACGTCCTCGGCCTCGAAGTCGATGACGTCCGTGGCTCCCGCCTGCCGCGCCAGCGCGATCCGTTCCGGCGCGCTCTCGATGGCGATGACCCGCTCCGCGCCCTTGATCACCGCCGACCTGATCGCGAACAGCCCGACCGGGCCCGCGCCCCAGATCGCCACGATCTCGCCGCCCTGCAGGTCGCAATGGTCGATCGCCTGCCAGCCCGTCGGCAGGATGTCGGTCAGGAACAGCGCGTGCTCGTCGTCCATGCCCTCGGGCACCTTCATCGGCGCCACGTCCGCCATCGGCACGCGCACGTACTCGGCCTGGCCGCCCGCGTAGCCGCCGGTGATGTGGGCGTAGCCGAACAGCCCCGCCGTCGGGTAGCCGAACATCTTGGCCGCCATCTCGCCGTTGCGGTTGGAGCGGAGGCAGCACGACCAGTTGCCCAGCTTGCACATGCGGCACTCGCCGCAATTGATGTTGAACGGCACGACCACCCGGTCGCCCTTCTTGAACTTGCTGATGCCCGAGCCGGTATCGACCACCTCGCCCATGAACTCGTGGCCCAGGATGTCGCCGCTCTCCATCGTCGGCATCTGCCCGTCCATCAGGTGCAGGTCCGAGCCGCAGATCGCGCACGCCGTAACCTTGAGGATGATGTCGCGCGCGTCCTCGATCATGGGATCGGGCACCGTGTCGCAGCGGATGTCGCCCCGGCCGTGCCAGCAAAGTGCCTTCATGTCGTAGTCCCCTTGGAGTTGGTTCAGCCGAAAAGAAGAAAGGCCAGGGCTCTGCCCTGGACCCGCTGGGGGCAGCGCCCCCAGACCCGCATCCGAAAGGCTTTCGGAGGCCGGTCCAGGGCGGCTCGCCCTGGCGGGGTCCCCGCTTCCAGGCAGGGAGGAGGCAGAGCCCCTGGCCTTGCTTTCAGGCCCGCTTCGTCGTCACCACGTCGAGCCTGTCGATCCGCGCCGGCCTCGCCAGCACCGCGTTCGACTTCCGCATCAGCAGCGCCGCCCCCCTGCCCGCGAGGTGCGCGCGCCGCGCCGCCTCGTTCGGGAACGTCTCGAAGATCTCGTACACGGACCGGCTGAGCTGCGCCCCGAACCACGGCCGCGTGCCCGGCTCGCGCTCCACCTCGGCGCGGATGCCCCGCACCAGGGCCTCCAGCTCCCGCTCCTTGCCCCGGCGCGCCTCCAGCCGGATGTGCAGCGCCTTCTCCCCCGCCCGCCCGCGCCGCCCGCCGAGCTGCGCCGGCCGGTGCGACCCGGAGAACAGCGTGCGGTAGAACGCGAACCCCAGCCCCAGCGCGCCCGCCGCCGCCAGCACCGGGTGCATCGCCGCCTCGGTGGACAGGCTGGTGCCCATCACGTGCCCCTCGTAGTTGCCGCGCTGCTCCAGGGCCTCGGTGGGATGCTCCAGCCCGTTGCGCGTGTCGCCGCGCCGCGGCGTGCGCCCGCTCGGCGTGCCCGGGATCACGAACGCCTCCATCACCCTGTCCACGAGCCCCGGCGCCAGGTGGCCGAGCGCCGCCATCACCTGCCCGCCGCCACCCGCGAAAATCTCCTTCCTAGGAGTGCAGGCGCAGAACAGGATCGCCTTGGCCACCACGTCGGCGGAATAGACGGGCGGCACGTGATGCGGCTCGGACCCCAGCTCGTTCTTCGCGTTGACGGTGAACGGCGTGTCGATCTGCCCAGGCTTGACGAGACTCACCGAGACCGGCGCGCCCTCGTCCTCCAGCTCCATGCGCAGCGCCTCGGTGAAGCCTTTGATGGCGTGCTTGGACGCGGAATAGATGCCCTGCAGCGGCACCGCGCGCTCCGACACCTCGCTGCCCAGGTTGACGATCGCACCGCCCCGCTGCCTCAGGTGGCTCGCCGCCACCCGCGAGCCGTACACCAGCCCCCAGAAGTTGGTCTCGAACACGTGGCGCATCGCCTCCACCTCGCCGGTGGCGACCCTGCCGTACATCCCGACCCCGGCGTTGTTCACCCAGGTGTCGAAGCCGCCGCACTCGGCGACCGCCCGGTCGGCGATCGCCTGCACCTCCGCCTCCTGCCCGACATCGGCAACCACGGCGATCGCCCGCCCGCCCGCCCGGGTGATCTCCGCCACGAGCTGGTCCAGCGCGTCCCCGCTGCGCGCCGCCAGGACCACCCTCGCCCCGCGCGCGGCGGCCATGCGCGCGGTCGCCAGGCCGATGCCGGAGGTGGCGCCGGTGATCACGACGGTCTGCTGGTCCAGCGGCTTGAGCGTCGGCGTGTTGGCCATCGGTCGGTTCTTCCCTGCCCGGCGCGGCCCCGGGCGGGGCCACGACACCTGCGCCATGCAACGCCGGGCACCGCGCGCGGATTTTTCCGCAGCCGGACGGAACGGCCGGAGGCGCACACAAACCTGTCATCCCGCACCGAAGCCGATGCCCGGCAATCAAGCTCGGGCTCTCCCTCCGCTGCCGTTCCAACGATCCAAGCGGATCGTCGGGACCTTCGGCAGCTACGCCTCAACCCGCAAGGGCCGAGCCCTCTGGAAACCCTCGACTTGGGAAGCGGACTCCAAGCGCCTGTCTTTGGCGGGGTTGGAGGCGGAGCCTCGGCCTTGCCTGCCCGCCGAGGCTGGGCACCCGCGCCGGATGCGCTACTCTGTTGCCGCATGAGCGCGCATCCCCCTGATCCTTCGGACCCGCTGTGGCAGGTCGTGGCCGGCCTCGACGACGGGGTGATCCTGCTCGCCCGCGGTGGCGCGATTCTGTCAGCCAACCCGGCCGCGCTGGCGCTGCATGGCGTGAGCGCCGGCTCCGGGCTCGGCCGCACGCTCGACGAGTACCGCGCCCGCTTCCCGATGCGCGCCCTGCGCCAGCCCGCGGCGGGGCAGGCGCCGCTCGACCGGCTCGCCCGCGGCGAGGCGTTCGGCCACCTGACCGTGACCCTGGAGCGGCCGGGCGGCGCCCCGCGCTGGACCTGGCGCATCCACGCCGTGGCGCTCGCGCGCGCAGGCGGCCCCGGGCTCGCCGGCCCGGACTGCGCCCCCGACTCCACGACCCCCGACTCCACGACCCCCGACTGCACGGCCCCCGACTGCCTGGCCCCCGACTGCCTGGCCCTGGTGCTGCGCGACCTCACCGAGGAGGTCGACGCCGAGGAACGCTTCGAGGACACCTTCGCCGCCAACCCCGCGCCGGCGGTGATCTGCCGGCTGTCCGACCTGCGCTACGTCAAGGTCAACGCCGGCTTCCTGGAGATGACCGGCCACGCCCGCGACGCCGTGCTCGGCCGCACGACCTACGAGATGGACGTGCTGGAGGACGCAGCCCACCGCGACGCCGCCATCAGCCATCTTCGTGCGGGGAAGACCATACGGCAGCAGGAGGCGTGCCTGCGCACCGCCGACGGCAGCCGCAAGCTGGTGGTTGTGGCCGGCCACCCGATCTGCGTCGGCGACACCGCGTGCATGCTGTTCACCTTCGTCGACCTCGACCCGCGCCACCGCGCCGAGCTGGCGCTGCGACAGAGCGAGGAGCGCTTCGCCGCCGCGTTCCACCTGGCGCCGGCGCCGATGCTGGTCGTGGCGCTGGACGGCCTGCGCGTGCTCAGCGTCAACGACGCGTTCTGCGCCGCCACCGGCTGGACGCCGGCGCAGGCGTGCGGACGCAGCACCGAGGAGCTGCGGCTGTGGGGCGGCGGCGAGGCGCAGCGCAGCGTCGAGCGACAGGCCCGCGAGGTCGGCACGCTGCGCGGCGTCGACGTGGCGCTCAGGGCCAAGGGGGGCGAGGAGCGCGGCCACCTGCTTTCGGCCGACACCGTGACCATCGGCGGCGAACGCTGCGTGCTGTGCGTGATGCAGGACATCGCCGAGCGCCGCCGCACCGAGACAGAGCTGATGGAGGCGATCGAGGCGGTGATGCGCGACGGCCCGTGGCTCGGCCAGAAGATCGTCGAGAAGATGGCCCGCCTCACCGCGCCCGGCCGCGAGGGCGCCACCGGTGCGGAGCCCTGCGACCTTTCGGCGCGGGAGCGCGAGGTGCTGGGGCTGATGGCGCGCGGCCTGGACGACGCCGCGATCGCCGCGGCCCTGCGCATCGCCCGCAACACGGTGCGCAACCACGTCTCGAAGCTCTACCGCAAGATCGGCGTGCGCCGCCGCGGCGCCGCGGTGGTCTGGGCGCGCGAGCGCGGCCTGACGGCGGCCTGCCCCGCCAGCCACGCCCCCGCCAGCCACGCCCCCACCGGCCGCGCCCCCATCGGCCGCGCCTCTGCCGGCCATCCCTCCGACGCAGCGCGAGGCCGGCCGCGAACCGGGCCGCCCGCCGAGTAGTGCGAACCTCACGCCGCACTGGTGCAAAAGTATTGGATCGCTGGTCTATTTGACGGCGGATCGCGTTTCTGGTGAATACTGCGCAACGTTTGGTGCCCGCAAGCGTAGTCCCGCTGCCTGCCTGTCCCTGCGCAAGCGGGGCGGCGGGGAGACCATCGAGGCCATTGTGCCTGGAAGCCACGGCCTCGGGTCAGGCTCGCGTCCGTGGCACGAGGCACGGCAACGACGGCGGCGCGGGCGCGTTCCGTCGCGTGCGACCCCAGCCGGGGTCGTGACGGATATCCCGTTGGGACGCCCTGTCCCGCGGCACGACACCGCAAACCGGGGCCGCACGCCGTGTGCTGCTCCGAACCAGAATCTGGAGGCACTATGAAACCCGCAGCACACGGTCTCGCCGCAGCCGCCCTGTCCGCCGCGCTCGCCCTCGCGCCCGGCCTTGCCCTGGCCCAGACCACCTCCACCCAGAACACCACCGGGACGGGCACCACCGGCACCGGCATGGGCACCGCCGGCACCGGCATGGGCACGACCGGCCGGACCACCGGCATGGCGGCGCCCGCCGGCCAGGGCACCGCATCCGGCATGGTCCCAGGCACTCCGTCCGGCACCGCGGCCGCCTCGGGCAATGACAACCAGGCCGTCGTCACCACCCCGGCGAACGCCACGACGCCCGCGCATGGCGCCAACTCCTTCACGCGCGGAGAGGTCCGCCGCCGGCTCGCGGCGCGCGGGTTTAGCCAGGTCTCCGGCCTGAAGAAGGACACCAACGGCGTATGGCGTGGCCAGGCCACGCATGACGGCGCGGCCACCGCGGTGTGGCTGGACTACAAGGGGAACGCCGGCGCCGGCGACGCGCAGTAGCCAGGCCATGTCCGCCCTCGACCCGGGGGCGAACGCTCTACCCGAGCAACCAAGTATCAGGAGCAATTCGATGGCGATGCGGACGATCACCCATCTCTACAACAGCTATGACGACGCCGTGACCGTGGTGAATGCGCTCGAGGCGCATGGCATCGCCCACGACCGGATCAGCCTCGTCGCCAACAGCCAGTCCTCCGGCGCCACCTCGGGCACGATGGGCACCGGCACGACGGGCACTGGCACGACGGGCACCACCGGCACCCGCCTCGGCACCGGCGACCCCGACAGCGTGGCGCCGACCACCAACGAGGGCGCGGGCACAGCGACGGGCGCCAGCCTTGGCACGGTGCTCGGCGGCGGCGCCGGCCTGCTCGCCGGCATCGGCGCGCTCGCCATTCCCGGCGTCGGCCCCGTGGTCGCCGCCGGCTGGCTGGTCGCGACCCTGACCGGCGCGGGCGTTGGCGCGGGCGCGGGCGGCCTGCTGGGCATGTTGACCGGCGCAGGCGTCAGCGAGAACGACGCCCACGTCTACTCCGAGGGCGTGCGCCGCGGCGGCACCCTGGTCAGCGTCCAGGCCGACGATGCTGACGCCGCCCAGATCGAGTCCGTGATGAACGGGCAGGGCAGCCTCAACACCAACTCGCTGCGCGCCTCCTACCAGGCCGAAGGCTGGGACAGGCATGATGTCGCCGCCCCCGCGATGACCGAGGCCGAGATCGCGGCCTCGCGCGAGCGCTACCGCAACCTCTGATCGGAAACGTCGGCGGCGGGCATCGTCCCGTCGCCGACCCGACCGCCCCCCCATCCGCATCCTGCCCTGACGGTTCCGTGCCCTGCACGGCGCCCATGCTCAACGCTGTCCTACTGATTCCTGCAACACCGGCCCGCTCGGCGATGTCTGCGCGGCGCGTGACTCGGAGACTGCCATGTCAATCATCGCCTGGATCATCCTGGGACTCATCGCCGGCTTCATCGGCAGCAAGATCGTCAACCGATCCGGGCAGGGCCTGGTCCTCGACATCGTGCTTGGCGTCGTGGGCGCCGTGGTCGGCGGCTTCATCTTCAACGCGATCGGGGCGGTCGGAGTTACCGGCCTCAACATCTACAGCCTGGTGGTCGCGGTGATCGGCGCGATCGTGGTCCTGGTGATCTACCACGCCGTTGCCGGCCGACGTGCCCTCTGACGCCAGCGGCCTTTGAGTGTGACCAGTCAGGCAGGCAAGGTTGAGGCTCTGCCTCAAACTCCGCCAAAGGCAGGCCTTTGGAATCCATTCCTTAAGTAAGGCCGGTCCAGGGGGGCTCCCCCTGGCGGGTCTGGGCAGAGCCCAGCCTTGCTTCCTGGCAGGTTGATGTCCGGCATTGTCGGTATGACACGCACCCATCAGGGTCCCTAAAGATCGGGCTCTGCCCAGGCCCGTCAAAAGCCATTCCTTCAAGCATGCGGGTCCTGGCTGGCGTGAGGCCGGACGGACGTGCCGGCAGGGTCCGCCCTAGTCCTTCCACGGTGCGCCCGAACCGCGTCCCTGGCTTGTCCCTCGGCCCGCCCTGCGCTAGGACCCGCGGCTTGTCCAGGGCTTCGGGCGTGCGGGCGGGCGTGGTGGAATTGGCAGACACGCCAGATTTAGGTTCTGGTGGCGCAAGCCGTGGGGGTTCAAGTCCCTCCGCCCGCACCAGCCGTCGTCCGGGCCGCAACGAGGAAAGTTCCCCGGCCGATGCAGGTCACCGAAACGCTCTCCGAAGGCCTTCGCCGCGGCTACACCGTGGTGGTGCCGGCCTCCGACATCGAGGGCAAGCGGGCCGCCCGGCTGGGCGAGCTGGCGCGCACCCTGCGCCTGCCGGGCTTCCGGCCCGGCAAGGTGCCCACCGGCGTGGTGCGGCAGCGCTACGGCCGCGAGGTGATGGCCGAGGTGCTGCAGCAGAGCGTGGACGACGCCACCCGCCAGGTGCTGACCGAACGCGGCCTGCGCCCCGTGGGCCAGCCAAGGATCGAGCTGAAGAGCACGCTGGAGCCGGGCCCGACGGCGGCCGACCTGGAATTCACCGTCGACATGGAGCTGCTGCCCGAGATCGCGCTGCCCGACTTCGCGGAGCTGAGCCTGGAGCGTCTGAAGGCCGAGCCGACGCCGGAGTCGATCGACAAGGCGCTGGGCGAGATCGCGAAGAGGCAGCGCGAGCTGGTCGAGATGACGGAGGACCGCGGCGCGCAGGCCGGCGACGTGCTCACCGTGGACTTCCTGGGCAAGGTGGACGGCGTTGCGTTCGAGCGCGGCGCCGGCCAGGACATGAGCGTCGAGATCGGGGCCGCCGGCTTCATCCCCGGCTTCTCCGAGCAGATGGAGGGCATGCGCCCGGGCGAGCACCGCGTGATCAGCGTGACCTTCCCCGCCGAGTACCAGGAGGCGTCGCTCGCCGGCCGTGACGCCACGTTCGACATCGACTGCAAGGCGATCAAGGTCGGGGTGGACGCGCCGCTCGACGACGCGCTGGCGCACAAGCTCGGCTTCGACGAGGGCATGGACAAGCTGCGCGAGGTGCTCGCCGGGCAGATGCAGCGCGAGTACGACGGGATGAGCCGAATGCGCCTCAAGCGCAAGCTGCTCGACGCGCTGGCAGAGCGGGCGTCGTTCGCGGCACCCGAGACTCTGGTGGAGTCCGAGTTCCGCCAGATCTGGGATCGCGTGGAGGCCGACATGAAGGCCGGGCGCGGCGACGACGAGGACGCGGGCAAGGACCCCGAGGTGCTGCGCGCCGAGTACCGCGGCATCGCCGAGCGCCGGGTGCGGCTGGGGCTGCTGCTGAGCGAGGCGGGGCGCGGCGCCGGCGTCACCGTGGCGCCGGACGAGATGGTGCGCGCCATGCGCCAGGAGGCCGGGCGCTATCCCGGTCAGGAGGCGCAGGTGATGGAGTTCTTCCGCAAGAACCCCCAGGCGTCGGACACGCTGCGCGGGCCGATCTTCGAGGACAAGGTCGTGGACTACATCCTGGAGCTGGCGAAGATCGAGGACAGGGTGGTCACGCCGGAGGAGCTGGCGGCGGACGTCGAGGCCGCCTGAGGCGGGCAAGGCCGGGGGCGCTGCCCCAAAAGCGGGACTCCGCCAGGGGCGGCGCCCCTGGACCGGCGCATGTGAGCAGGGCTCTGGTCGGGATTTCCAAGGGCGAGCCTTGGGCGGGGTCCGGCTCTTGAGGCATGGGGGCAGAGCCCCTGGCCTTGGCTTCCTTCCCCCTGGACGTGGCCCCGGCGTGGCCTAATCTGTGCAGGGTTCATGATGGCGCGTCCCGCACCGGGAGCCGTCCCTTCCCAAGGATGCAGAGAATGAGGGATCGCGATCCCGTCGAGGTCTACAACAGCTCGCTGATCCCCATGGTGGTCGAGCAGACCGCCCGGGGCGAGCGCTCGTACGACATCTTCTCCAGGCTGCTCAAGGAGCGGATCATCTTCCTAACCGGCCCGGTCTATGACGGGGTGAGCGCGCTGATCTCCGCGCAGTTGCTGTTCCTGGAAAGCGAGAACCCGAACAAGGACATCTCGTTCTACATCAACAGCCCGGGCGGCGTGGTCTCCGCCGGCCTCGCGATCTACGACACCATGCAGTACATCCGAAGCCCGGTGAGCACGGTGTGCATCGGCCAGGCCGCGTCCATGGGCTCGCTGCTGCTCGCGGCCGGCCAGAAGGGCAAGCGCTACTGCCTGCCCAACGCCCGGGTCATGGTGCACCAGCCCTCCGGCGGCGCGCAGGGCCAGGCGTCGGACATCGAGATCCAGGCCAAGGAGATCCTGCACCTCCGCCAGCAGCTCAACGAGATCTACGAGCGTCACACCGGGCAGAGCCTGGAGGCGATCGAGGAGAAGCTGGAGCGCGACAGCTACATGTCGGCCCACGAGGCTCTGGCATTCGGGCTGATCGACGAGGTGGTGGAGAACCGCCCCGCGGCGCCAAGCGACGACGCGATCAAGGTCTGACGATTTCGGCCCCGCCATGCCGGTTGGCATGGCCGCGGACCGGTTCCGGCCGGGACGGATCGCGCGTCGGCCAGGCGTCTCGGCGCCGGCGTCCGGGCGACATCGCCCGCCCCGGCGGATCGCCCATGGTGCAGGGACGTAAGCACGCCCATATCTGCCGGCGCGGCATCCGGGCCGGTTCCGGTACCCTCCCTTGTCCGTTTCGCGGGCGCGGGCGTATATTGCGGGACGATCCCAGGTGCGAGCCCTGGCGCGCCTGGCAGGAGTGTGCACGAAGATGGTCGGCAAACCGAGCGACTCGAAGAACACCTTGTATTGCTCGTTTTGCGGCAAGTCGCAGCACGAGGTACGCAAGCTCATCGCAGGCCCGACCGTGTTCATCTGCGACGAGTGCGTCGAGTTGTGCATGGACATCATCCGCGAGGAGCACAAGACGCACCTCGTGAAGTCGCGCGACGGGGTGCCGACGCCCAAGGAGATCAGCAAGGTCCTCGACGACTACGTGATCGGGCAGAGCCACGCCAAGAAGGTGCTCTCCGTCGCGGTGCACAACCACTACAAGCGGCTGGCGCACGGCGCGAAGAACAACGACGTCGAGATCGCCAAGTCCAACATCATGCTGATCGGCCCCACGGGCACCGGCAAGACGCTGCTGGCGCAGACGCTGGCGCGCATCCTCGACGTGCCGTTCACCATGGCCGACGCGACCACCCTGACCGAGGCCGGCTATGTCGGCGAGGACGTCGAGAACATCATCCTCAAGCTGCTGCAGGCGGCGGACTACAACGTCGAGCGGGCGCAGCGCGGCATCGTCTACATCGACGAGGTCGACAAGATCAGCCGCAAGTCTGACAACCCCTCGATCACCCGCGACGTGTCCGGCGAGGGCGTGCAGCAGGCCCTGCTCAAGATCATGGAGGGCACCGTCGCCTCGGTGCCGCCGCAGGGCGGGCGCAAGCACCCGCAGCAGGAGTTCCTGCAGGTCGACACCACCAACATCCTGTTCATCTGCGGCGGCGCGTTCTCCGGGCTGGAGAAGATCATCGGAGCGCGCGGCAAGGGCTCGGGCATCGGCTTCGGCGCGGAGGTCCGCGATCCTGACGAGCGCCGGGTGGGCCAGCTCCTGCACGAGGTCGAGCCCGAGGACCTGCTGCGCTTCGGGCTGATCCCGGAGTTCATCGGCAGGCTGCCGGTGGTCGCCACGCTGGAGGACCTGGACGAGGCGGCGCTGGTGGAGATCCTGACCAAGCCGAAGAACGCCCTGGTCAAGCAGTACGCCCGCCTGTTCGAGATGGAGGGGGTCAAGCTCGCCTTCACCGACGACGCGATGAAGTCGGTCGCGGTGCGCGCCATCGCCCGCAAGACCGGCGCGCGCGGCCTGCGCTCGATCATGGAGGCGATCCTGCTCGGCACCATGTTCGACCTGCCCGGGCTGGACGGCGTGGACGAGGTCGTGATCAACCGCGAGGTTGCCGAGAACCGCGCCACGCCGGTGTTCGTCTACGGCAAGGAGCGCGCCGAGGGCGCCTAGCCTTTCCCCACGCCTCTGCCGGTCCATGCTCCTGCTGGTCCACGCCTTTGCCGGTTCATGCCTCGGCCGGATGCCAGCTCCCCGCCTCCCGTGCCGGCGATCCCGGAGGCGGCCGGGAGCCGGACCTTGTTCCCCGCTGCGAGGCCGACGATATCGGTATGCTGCGGGGCGTTGCCCCAGAGGACGCGCCCGTGCCAGAGCGGGCGGCGCGCGACCTTGACTGTCCTTGATGGAGGTCCTGCCATGACGAAATCCGATCGCCCCGCCAAGCCCGCGGCGGCCAGACTCCGGACCGCGAAGGTCGCTGCCGCGAAGCCGGATGCTTCCGCGGCGAAGCAGAACGATGCTGGTGTCGACAAGGCTGCAATCAGGCCCAAGGCCGGGACGCGTGCGCAGGGCTCCGGGGCAGAGACCCCCGCAAGGGCCGCCGCACCCGTGCAGCGTCGCTCCAGGGCCTCGACCGCGCCGGCTGTCGCCACCGCCGAGGCTCCCTCGGCCGGGTCTGGCGCCGTGCCGCCCGAGGCCGCGGCTCCGGCCGGTCCCTCCGCACAGGGCAAGGCCGCTAGGCCGGCTGGCGATGTCGCCGCCAGGACGCCGGGCACGCTGGCGGTGCTGCCGCTGCGCGACATCGTGGTGTTCCCGCACATGATCGTGCCGCTGTTCGTGGGCCGCGAGAAGTCGGTGCGCGCGCTCGAATCAGTGATGGCCGACAACAAGCAGATCCTGCTGGTGGCGCAGAAGAACGCCTCGCAGGACGATCCCGGCTCGGACGACATCTATCGCGTCGGCACGGTGTCCACGATCCTGCAGCTGCTCAAGCTGCCGGACAACACGGTGAAGGTGCTGGTCGAGGGCGGGACCCGCGCGCGCATCACGTCGTTCACCGAAACCGAAAGCCACTTCGAGGCGCATGTCGAGCCCTTGCCGGCGCCGACCAGCGAGGAGCGCGAGCTGGAGGCGCTCGGGCGCACCGTGGTCGGGCAGTTCGAGCAGTACATCAAGCTCAACAAGAAGATCGCGCCCGAGGTGCTGGTCTCGCTCAACCAGATCGAGGAGCCGGGCAAGCTCGCGGACACCATCGCCAGCCACCTGAACCTCAAGATCAGCGAGAAGCAGGAGCTTCTCGAGATCACCGGGGTGGGCGAGCGGCTGGAGCGCGTGTTCGCGCACATGGAGAGCGAGATCGGCGTGCTCCAGGTGGAGAAGCGCATCCGCAACCGCGTCAAGCGGCAGATGGAGAAGACGCAGCGCGAGTACTACCTCAACGAGCAGCTCAAGGCGATCCAGAAGGAGCTGGGCGAGGGCGAGGACGGCAAGGACGAGACCGCCGAGCTGGAGGACCGCATCAAGAAGACCAGGTTCTCCAAGGAGGCGCGGGAGAAGGCGCTGGGCGAGCTGAAGAAGCTGCGCACCATGAGCCCGATGAGCGCCGAGAGCACGGTGGTGCGCAACTACCTCGACTGGATGCTGAGCATCCCGTGGAAGAAGCGCTCCAAGGTCAACAACGACGTGTCCGAGGCGGAGGCGATCCTCAACGCCGACCATTACGGGCTGGAGAAGGTCAAGGAGCGCATCCTCGAGTACCTCGCGGTGCAGTCGCGTTCGACCAAGATACGCGGGCCGATCCTGTGCCTAGTGGGGCCGCCGGGCGTCGGCAAGACCTCGCTGGGCAAGTCGATCGCCAAGGCGACCGGGCGGACCTTCGTGCGCATGTCGCTGGGTGGCGTGCGCGACGAGGCGGAGGTGCGCGGGCACCGCAGGACCTACATCGGCTCGATGCCCGGCAAGGTGATCCAGGGCATGAAGAAGGCCAAGACGAGCAACCCCCTGTTCCTGCTCGACGAGATCGACAAGCTGGGCGCGGACTGGCGGGGCGATCCTTCGTCGGCGCTTCTGGAGGTGCTGGACCCGGAGCAGAACGCGACCTTCGCCGACCACTACCTGGAGGTGGACTACGACCTGTCGGACGTGATGTTCGTCACCACGGCCAACAGCCTGCGCATGCCGCAGCCGCTGCTGGACCGGATGGAGATCATCCGCATCGCCGGCTACACCGAGGACGAGAAGGTCGAGATCGCCAAGCGCCACCTGGTCGCCAAGCAGGCCGAGGCCAACGGGCTGAAGCCCGAGGAGTGGTCGCTGAACGAGGACGCGCTGCGCGACTTGGTGCGCTACTACACCCGGGAGGCCGGGGTGCGCTCGCTGGAGCGCGAGATCGCCAACCTCGCGCGCAAGGCGGTCAAGGAGATCGTCACCTCCAAGACGAAGCGGGTGGCGATCACCCGCAAGACCCTGGAGAAGTACGCGGGCGTGAAACGGTTCCGCTATGGCGAGACAGAGAGCGAGGACATGGTCGGCGTGGTGACCGGCCTGGCCTGGACCGAGGTGGGCGGAGAGATCCTGTCGATCGAGAGCGTCATGCTGCCCGGCAAGGGCAACGTGAAGAACACCGGCAAGCTCGGCGACGTGATGCAGGAGAGCGTGTCGGCCGCGCTGAGCTACGTGCGCTCGCGTGCGGCCAGCTTCGGCATCAAGCCGACGCTGTTCGAGAAGCGCGACGTGCACGTCCACGTGCCGGAGGGGGCGACGCCCAAGGACGGCCCCTCGGCCGGCGTGGCGATGGCCGTGAGCGTGGTGTCGATCATGACGGGGATCGCGGTGCGCCGCGACGTGGCGATGACCGGCGAGATCACCTTGCGCGGCCGCGTGCTGCCGATCGGCGGGCTGAAGGAGAAGCTGCTGGCGGCGCTGCGGGCCGGGATCACCACGGTGTTCTACCCCAAGGAGAACGAGAAGGACCTCGCCGACATCCCCGACTCGGTGAAGAAGGCGCTCAAGCTGATCGCCGTCAGCCACGCCGACGAGGTCATCAGCCAGGCCCTGGTGCGCAAGCCGGAGCCGATCGACTGGGTGGAGCCGCCGGAGCCGGCGGCCCTGCCCGCTGTGGCGCCGGTGGCGGCCCTGCCGCACTGAAGCGTGATGGTCCGGCCCGATGGCTCCATCGGGCCGGACCGATGGAGCCATCGGGCCGGCTTGATGGCGTCATCGGGTTGGCTGGTCAGGGTGGACGGGCCGGCCTGTCGCGTGCTCCGGTCCGGGATGTGCGGCAGGAGCAGGGGCGGAATGAACAGGGCGGAGCTTGTGGATGCGGTGGCCGTGGCCGCCGACCTGCCGCGTGCCAAGGCCGGCGAGGCGGTGGAGGCGGCGCTGGCGGCGATCGAGGCCGCCCTGCAGGGCGGGCGCGAGGTCAGGCTGAGCGGCTTCGGCACCTTCATGCCGACGCGGCGCAAGGCGGCCAAGGGCCGCAACCCGCGCACCGGGGAGGTGATCGACCTGCCGGAGACCAGCTCGGTGCGGTTCAAGCCGGCGCGCATCTTCAAGCAGGTGGTCGGGGTCGCATCCGACGGCTTGCCCGGGGGCGGTTAGCTCAGCGGCAGAGCGTCTCGTTTACACCGAGAGGGTCGGCGGTTCGATCCCGTCACCGCCCATTCCCGACGCGGTGCCCTGGAGGCCCGCAGATCACGGGTTGACGGGTCGCCACGCGGGCCATACACGACGCGGCGCTGCGGGTGTAGCTCAGTTGGTTAGAGCGCCGGCCTGTCACGCCGGAGGTCGCGGGTTCGAGCCCCGTCACTCGCGCCACGCAGCCGGGTAAGCAAGGTCGAGGCTCTGCCTCAAACTCCGCCAAAGGCAGGCCTTTGGAATCCACTACTTAAGTCAGGCTGGTCCAGGGGCGGCTCGCCCCTGGCGGGTCCGGGCAGAGCCCGGCCTTGCCTTCCTTTCCCCCGCGCACCTCTCTGGCGACCCGCCCGATTCCCGCGTAGTGTCCCGCTGCTGCGGTGCAGCGTGTCGGACCACCATGGAGGCTGCCATGCAGGCGCTGCTGGCCAACTACTTCCCGATCGCGATCTTCCTCGTGCTGGCCGCGGTGATCGCGGGCGTGATGCTGGGCGGCTCGCTGCTGGCGGCGCGGCAGAAGCCGTACGCCGAGAAGCTGTCGGCCTACGAGTGCGGGTTCGAGCCGTTCGACGACGCGCGCCGCCGCTTCGACGTGCGGTTCTACCTGGTGGCGATCCTGTTCATCATCTTCGACCTTGAGGTGGCGTTCCTGTTCCCCTGGGCGGTCAGCCTTTCGCATATCGGCGTGTTCGGCTTCTTCTCGATGATGGCGTTCCTTGCCGTGCTGACGGTCGGGTTCATCTATGAGTGGTGCAAGGGCGCGCTCGACTGGCAGTGACGCGACAGCGGCGACCGGCGGGCGGGCCTTGCGGGATGGAACTGGTGGGAATGGCACGATGAGTGTGGCCTCTGAGACGCAGCGCCCCGGGATGGCGGGCTCAGACGTGGCGATCGCCTGGAACCGCGAGGCGCTGGCGCCTGGCGTGGAGCAGGACGCGGTGGTGCGCGGCATCACCGGCGAGATCACTGACAAGGGCTACGTGGTCGCCAACGTCGACAAGCTGGTGAACTGGGCGCGCACCGGCAGCCTGTGGCCGATGACGTTCGGCCTGGCGTGCTGCGCCGTGGAGATGATCCACGCCTACATGCCGCGCTTCGACCTGGACCGCTTCGGGGTCATTCCCCGCGCCAGCCCGCGGCAAAGCGACGTGATGATCGTCTCCGGCACGCTGACCAACAAGATGGCGCCCGCGCTGCGCAAGGTCTACGACCAGATGCCGGAGCCGCGCTGGGTGATCTCGATGGGGTCGTGCGCCAATGGCGGCGGCTACTACCATTATTCCTATTCGGTGGTGCGCGGCTGCGACCGGGTGGTGCCGGTCGACATCTATGTGCCGGGCTGCCCGCCCACGGCGGAAGCGCTGGTGTACGGCATCATGCAGCTCCAGAAGAAGATCCGCCGCACCGGGACGATCCTGCGTGGCTGAGGGTGAGGCCGGCAAGCCGGCGGGCGTCAAGGCCGCCGACCGCACGATGACCGGCTTCCTGCCGGCGGCCCCGCAGGGCGGGTTGTCGGCCGCCGAGGTGGCGCGCCTGGAGTCGCTGGGCGTGCTGCTCTCGACCGGAATCGCCGGCGTCTCCGCAGCGGCGCTTGAGCACGGCGAGTTGGTGGTGCATGCCTCGCGCGACGTGCTGCTGCCGCTGATGGTGTTCCTGCGGGATGAGCCGCGCTTCGCCTTCGAGCAGTGCATGGACATCTGCGGCGTGGACTGGCCGGAGCGCGCCGAGCGGTTCGAGGTCGTCTACAACCTGCTGTCGGTGTCGCTGAACCAGCGCATCAGGGTGATCGTGCGCACAGACGAGGCCTCTCTGGTGCCCTCGGTGCACGAGATCTGGCCGTCGGCGACCTGGTGGGAGCGCGAGGCCTGGGACCTGTTCGGCATCCTGTTCGCTGGGCAGCCGGACCACCGCCGCATCCTCACCGATTACGGCTTCGAGGGGCACCCGCTGCGCAAGGACTTTCCGCTGACCGGCCATGTCGAGGTGCGCTACGACGAGGAGCGCAAGCAGGTGGTCAACGAGCGCGTCCGCCTGACGCAGGATTTCCGCAACTTCGACTTCATCTCGCCGTGGGAGGGCATGGTCACGCTTCCCGGCGACGAGAAGGCGCACGTGGCGCGGCAGGGGGCGTCCGCGTCTGCGGCGGCCCCGGGCCTCGCGCCGCCGGACGCGCCTGCCACGCCGACCGGGGGAGCCAAGCCATGAGCGCACTCGTCGAGGTGCCTGACGTTCCTGAGGTCACGGCGCCGAACGCCCAGGCCGGGCGCACGCGCAAGACCGTGGAGATCGACGGCCACGCGATGAATTTCGGCCCGCAGCATCCGGCGGCGCACGGCGTGCTGCGCCTGGTCGTGGAGATGGACGGCGAGGTCGTCGAGCGCGCGGACCCGCATATCGGGCTGCTGCACCGCGGCACGGAGAAGCTGATCGAGTACAAGACCTACATGCAGGCCCTGCCGTATTTCGACCGGCTCGACTACGTCTCGCCGATGTGCATGGAGCACACTTTCGCGCTCGGAGTGGAGAAGCTGCTGGGGGTGCGGGCGCCGGAGCGGGCGCAGTGGATACGCACGATGTTCGCCGAGATCACCCGTGTGCTGAACCACCTGCTCAACATCACGACCTACGCGCTCGACGTGGGCGCCCTCACCCCTGTGCTGTGGGGGCACGAGGAGCGCGAGAAGCTGATGGAGTTCTACGAGCAGGTCTCCGGCGCGCGGATGCACGCCAACTACTTCCGGCCGGGCGGCGTGGCCAAGGACATGCCGGCTGGCCTCGCGGACCGGATCGCGGAGTGGTGCGAGAGCTTTCCGAAGTTCGTCGACGACCTCGCGGGGCTGCTGACCGGCAACCGCATCTGGAAGCAGCGCACCGTCGACATCGGCGTCATGACCGCGGAGCAGGCGCTGGCCTGGGGCTTCTCCGGGCCGTGCCTGCGCGCCTCCGGCCTGCCGTGGGACCTGCGCCGCAGCCAGCCTTACGACAAATACGCAGAAGTCGAGTTCGACATTCCCGTGGCGCGCAACGGCGACTGCTACGACCGCTACCTGGTCCGCATCGAGGAGATGCGAGAGAGCGTGCGCATCGTGCGACAGTGCCTGGACCGGATGCGGCCCGGCCCGATCAAGGTGCAGGACCACAAGATCACGGCCCCGAAGCGCGAGGACATGAAGCGCTCGATGGAGGCGCTCATCCACCACTTCAAGCTGTACACTGAAGGTTTCCACGTGCCCAAGGGCGCCACCTACACCGCCACGGAGAGCCCAAAGGGAGAGTTCGGCGTCTACCTGATCGCCGACGGCAGCAACCGTCCCTACCGCTGCAAGATCAGGCCGACAGGGTTCTCGCACCTCCAGGCCCTGGAGTTCATGAGCAAGCGGCACATGCTCGCCGACGCCGTCGCCTGCATCGGGTCGCTCGACCTGGTGTTCGGCGAGATCGACCGCTGATGAGCGGCTCGGGGGTGGGCGCGCCGCGCGGCCCGGGCGCGCCGCGCACTGAGGGCAGCCACTCGGGCGGCGACGGCGCCACGCCCACCGGCGGGCGCGAGCAGGCGGGCGTGCCGGTGGGCGCGCCCGGCGGCGTCACGATGACCGAGGACGGGCTGCGCGGCCCTGCGCTGGGCGGGCTCGCGACAGGGCTGCCGGGCGAGGGAGGTCCGCAGCCGGCGCTCGGCGCGTTCTCCGCCGAGGTCATGGGCGGCGGCGCGCCCGGGCCGCACAGGGGCGAGCCAGACCACTTCGCCTTCGACGCGCAGAGCGAGGCGGCGATCGCGCTCATCCTGGCGAAGTACCCGGAGGGGCGGCAGGCGAGCGGGGTGATCCCGCTGCTCTACGAGGCGCAGGGCCAGATGCGCCGCCAGACCGGCAGCGGCTGGGTGCCGCGCGTGGCGATGGACGCGGTGGCGGCGCGGCTCGGCATGGCGCCGATCCGGGTGTACGAGGTCGCGACCTTCTACCTGATGTTCAACACCACGCCGGTCGGCAAGTACCACCTCCAGGTCTGCACCACGGCCCCTTGCTGGCTGCGCGGCTCTGACGATGTGACGGACGCGTGCAAGCGCGTCGCCGGTCTGGGCGGCTTCGGTGAGAGCAGCGCCGACGGGCTGTTCACCCTGACCTCGGTGGAGTGCCTGGGCGGCTGCGCCAACGCGCCGATCCTGCAGGTCAACGACGACTACTACGAGGATCTGACGGGCGAGCTGACGGAGGCCCTGCTGCGCTCGCTCAAGCGGGGCGACGCGCCGCCGCCCGCAGGCTCGATGATCGGCCGCAAGGGCTCGGCGCCCGAGGGCGGCCCGCGGACGCTGCTGGAGCTGACGGGCGAGGGCTATGACGGCGGGGGCTCCCGGACCCCGCATGGAAGGGAAGTCGGCTGATGCTGAACGATCGCGACCGCGTCTTCACGAACCTGTACGGCCTGCACGACTGGCACCTGGACGGCGCGCGCAAACGCGGCGACTGGGACGGCACGGCGGCGATCCTGGCGCGCGGGCGCGACGCGATCATCGACGAGATGAAGGCGTCCGGGCTGCGCGGGCGCGGCGGCGCTGGGTTCCCGACCGGCATGAAGTGGTCGTTCATGCCGAAGCAGTCCGACGGGCGGCCGCACTACCTGGTGGTCAACGCCGACGAGAGCGAGCCGGGGACGTGCAAGGACCGCGAGATCATGCGCCACGACCCGCACAAGCTGGTCGAGGGCTGCCTGCTCGGCGCGTTCGCGATCGGGGCGCACGCGGCCTACATCTACATCAGGGGCGAGTACTACAACGAGCACCTGAACCTCCAGGTCGCGATCGACGAGGCGTACGAGGCAGGGTTGATCGGGCGCAACGCCTGCGGCTCTGGCTGGGACTGCGAGGTGTTCCTGCACCGCGGCGCCGGCGCCTACATCTGCGGCGAGGAGACCGCGCTGATCGAGAGCCTGGAGGGCAAGAAGGGCCTGCCGCGCCTCAAGCCGCCGTTCCCCGCCGCGGTCGGGCTCTACGGCTGCCCGTCCACGGTGAACAACGTCGAGACCATCGCCACCGCGCCGGCGATCCTGCGCCGGGGCGCCGCGTGGTTCTCCTCGTTCGGGCGGCCGAAGAACACCGGGACGAAGATCTTCTCGATCTCCGGGCACGTGAACAAGCCGTGCAACGTCGAGGAGGAGATGAGCATCCCGCTGCGCGAGCTGATCGACAGGCATTGCGGCGGGGTGCGCGGCGGCTGGGACAACCTGCTCGGCGTGATCCCCGGCGGCTCGTCCACGCCGATCCTCGCGGCCGGCGCCTGCGACGACGTGCTGATGGATTTCGACAGCCTGCGCGACGCGAAGAGCGCGCTGGGCACGGCGGCGGTGATCGTGCTCGACAGGTCGGCGGACGTGATCAAGTGCATCGCCAACCTCGCGCATTTCTACAAGCACGAGACCTGCGGCCAGTGCACGCCCTGCCGCGAGGGCACGGGCTGGATGATGCGCATCCTCGACCGCATGGTCGAAGGCCGCGCCGAGGTCGAGGAGATCGACATGCTCGACCAGGTCAGCCGCCAGATCGAGGGGCACACCATCTGCGCGCTCGCCGATGGCGCCGCGTGGCCGGTGCAGGGGCTGATCCGCAACTTCCGCCCGGTGATCGAGGCGAGGATCGCGGAGCGCAAGGCACGGCCGCAGCCTTCGCGGATCGCGCCGACGCCGGCGAACCTGCCGATCGCGGCGGAATGAGGCAAGGCCAGGGGCTCTGCCCCCATGCTTGAAGCGGGGACCCCGCCAGGGGGAGCCCCCCTGGACCGGCCTGCGTTGGGGGCACGGGCCGCGGCGATGTGCCGCAGGGCTGAAGTAGTGGTTTCCAAAGGCTTCGCCTTTGGCGGGGTCCAGGGGCAGAGCCCCTGGCCTTTCTTCTGTGGGGCGATGCGATGACGAAGCTCACGATCGACGGGACCGAGGTCGAGGTCCCCAACGGCAGCTCGGTGCTGCAGGCCTGCCAGCAGGCCGGCCAGGAAATCCCGCATTTCTGCTACCACGAGCGCCTGTCGGTGGCGGGCAACTGCCGGATGTGCCTGGTCGAGGTGGAGAAGGCGCCCAAGCCGGTGGCCTCCTGCGCCTACCCGGTCGCCGAGGGCATGGTCGTGCGCACAGACAGCGAGATGGTGCGCAGGGCGCGGCGGGGCGTGATGGAGTTCCTGCTCATCAACCACCCGCTCGACTGCCCGATCTGCGACCAGGGCGGCGAGTGCGATCTGCAGGACCAGGCGTACAGCTACGGCGGCGACCACTCGCGCTACGCCGAGAACAAGCGCGCGGTGAAGGACAAGTACCTCGGGCCAATCGTCAAGACGGTGATGACGCGCTGCATCCAGTGCACGCGCTGCGTCCGCTTCGCCACCGAGGTCGCTGGGGTGCCGGAGCTGGGTGCCACCTCGCGCGGCGAGGGCATGGAGATCGGGACGTACGTGGAAAAGGCGCTGACCTCGGAGCTGTCCGGCAACCTGGTCGACATCTGCCCGGTCGGCGCGCTGACCTCCAAGCCGTACGCGTTCGTGGCGCGGCCGTGGGAGCTGATGCACACCGACGGCGTGGACGTGCTCGACGCAGTGGGCTCGGCGATCCGCATCGACGCGAGGGGGCCGGAGGTGCTGCGCATCCTGCCGCGCACCAACGACGCGGTGAACGAGGAGTGGCTCGGCGACAAGTCGCGCCACTCGATCGACGGGCTCAAGCGCCGCCGCCTGGACCGCGCCTGGGTGCGCCGCGACGGCACGCTGAAGCCCGCGAGCTGGGCGGAGGCGTTCGCCACCATCCAGCGCCGCCTCGACGGGATGCCCGGCGCGCGGATCGGGGCGATCGCCGGCGACCTGTGCGACGCGGAGAGCATGGTGGCGCTGCGCGACCTGATGGGCGCGCTGGGCTCGGCGAACCTCGATTGCCGGCAGGACGGGGCGGCGCTCGATGCCGGCAGGCGCGAGTTCTACACGTTCAACACCACGATCGCGGGGATCGAGGAGGCGGACGCGATCCTGCTGGTCGGCACCAACCCTCGCCACGAGGCGCCGGTGCTGAACGCGCGCATCCGCAAGCGCAGCCTGCAGGGCGGGCTGGCGATCGGCGCGATCGGCGCGCGCTGGGACCTGACCTACCCGGTGACCTGGCTTGGCAGCAATCCGCAGGCGCTGTCCTCGGTGACGGACGCCTCGCAGCCGGACGGCGCGGGGGTGTTCGCCAACGCGCTGCTGACCGCCAAGCGGCCGATGATCGTGGTCGGGCAGGGCGCGCTGGCGCGTCCTGATGGCGCGGCGGTGCTGGCGGCGTGCTGGTCGCTGGCGGGGGCGACGGGGGCGCTGGAGGCGGACTGGCACGGCTTCAACGTGCTGCACACCGCGGCCGCCCGGGTCGGCGCGCTCGACCTCGGCTTCGTGCCGGGCGCTGGCGGGAGCGGGGGCGGACTCGACCTCGCGGGCATGATGGGCGGCGGCGTGGACCTGCTGTGGCTGCTCGGCGCGGACGAGTTCGACACCGCGCGGATCGGCGCGGACACCTTCGTCGTGTACCAGGGCCACCACGGCGATCGGGGGGCGGCGCGCGCCGACGTGATCCTGCCGGGCGCGGCCTATGTCGAGAAGCCCGGCACCTGGGTCAGCACGGAGGGACGGGTGCAGCGTGGCCTGCGCTCGGTGTTCCCGCCGGGCGATGCCCGGGAGGACTGGCGCATCCTGCGCGCGTTCAGCGAGGTGGTCGGGCACGCCCTGCCTTACGACGACCTCGACGCGGTGCGGGCGCGGCTGGCGGAGGTGAACCCGGTGTTCGCGCGCGAGGGGCTGCCGCGCTTCGGCGCCTCGGACCGGGGCGGGCCGTTCGCCGGGCTGGGCGCGGGGCTGCGCGTGCTGGGGACGGCGCCGTTCGTGCCTGCGGTGGCCGACTACTACCAGACCGACCCGATCAGCCGGGCCAGCGCCACCATGGCGGAGTGCACCGAGGAGCTGAGCCGCCCGGCGCGCTCGGCGCAGGCGATGCTGCAGGCGGCGGAGTGAGGCCGTGACGCATTTCTTCTACGACACCACGGGCGGGCACTTCGTCCTGACGCTGGCCGAGACGCTGGCGATCATCGTGCCGCTGCTGGTCTCGGTCGCCTACATGACCTACGCCGAGCGCAAGATCCTGGCTGCGATGCAGCTCAGGGTCGGGCCCAACGTGGTCGGGCCGTTCGGGCTGTGGCAGCCCTTCGCCGACGCGCTGAAGATGCTGACGAAGGAGACGGTGGTGCCGACAGGCGCCAACCGGGCGCTGTTCCTGCTGGCGCCGGTGCTGACCTTCGTGCTGGCGATGATCGCCTGGGCGGTGATCCCGATGGGCGACGGCTGGGCGATCGCCGACATCAACGTGGGCGTGCTCTACCTGTTCGCGATCAGCTCGCTCGGCGTGTACGGCATCATCATCGCAGGCTGGGCCAGCAACTCGAAATACGCCTTCCTCGGCGCGCTGCGCTCCGCGGCGCAGATGGTCAGCTACGAGGTGTCCATCGGCCTCGTGATCGTCTGCGTGCTGCTGTGCGTAGGCAGCCTCAACCTCAACGACATCGTCCGGGCGCAGCGCCACGTGTGGTTCTGCATCCCATTGCTGCCGATGTTCGTGGTGTTCTTCATCTCGGCGCTGGCGGAGACCAACCGGGCGCCGTTCGACCTGGCCGAGGGCGAGAGCGAGATCGTCGCGGGCTTCATGGTCGAGTACAGCTCGATGTCGTACGGCCTGTTCTTCCTGGGCGAGTACGCCAACATGTTCCTGATGAGCGCCATGACCTCGATCCTGTTCATGGGCGGCTGGCAGGCGCCGTTCGGGATCGCGCCGTTCACCTGGGTTCCGGGCACGGTCTGGTTCCTGCTCAAGATCGCGTTCGTCATGTTCATGTTCGTCTGGGTGCGCGCGACGTTCCCCCGCTTCCGCTACGACCAGCTCATGCGTCTCGGGTGGAAGGTCTTCCTGCCGCTGTCGCTGTTCTGGCTGGTGTTGACGGCCAGCGTGCTGATGGCGATGGGGTGGCTGCCGGACGGCGCCTGAAGACAAGGCCCACCGAAGATAAGGCCAGGGCTCTGCCCCTGGACCCCGCCAGGGCGAGCCGCCCTGGACCGGCATTTTCCAAGGATTATTTTCGCCGGTCCAGGGGCGGCTCGCCCCTGGCGGGTCCAGGGCAGAGCCCTGGCCTGGCTTGCTTGCCGAATGCTGCGGCGCGGGGTATCCCCGGCCGCCTGTGTGGGGGTTGGAGATGGCGTTCCTGGATCGCACCGCTCGGAGCCTGCTGCTGGGCGAGCTTCTCGCCGGCATGGGCCTGACTCTGAGCTACATGTTCAAGCCCAAGGCCACGATCAACTACCCCTACGAGAAGAACCCGCTCAGCCCGCGCTTCAAGGGCGAGCATGCGCTGCGCCGCTACCCGAACGGCGAGGAGCGCTGCATCGCGTGCAAGCTGTGCGAGGCGGTGTGCCCGGCATTGGCGATCACCATCGAGGCCGAGCCGCGCGGCGACGGCAGCCGGCGCACCACGCGCTACGACATCGACATGACCAAGTGCATCTACTGCGGCCTGTGCGAGGAAGCCTGCCCTGTGGACGCGATCGTGGAGGGGCCGAACCTGGAGTTCGCCACCGAGACGCGCGAGGAGCTGATGTACGACAAGGCCAAGCTGCTGGCCAACGGCGACCGCTGGGAGGTCGAGCTGGCCAGGCGGCTCGAGCTCGATGCGCCTTACCGCTGAGATGACGCCCGGCCGCGGGAAGCCAGCCAAGGAAGGCCAGGGGCTCTGCCCCTGGACCCCGCCAGGGGAAGCCCCCTGGACGGCCTTACTTAAGGGATGGGATCAAAGGGTCCTTGGACCCTTTGCGGGTCTGGGCAGAGCCCAGCCTTGCTTCCTGCCTTCCGCCGCCTGCATGGGGACGCCGCATTGATCGCCACCCTGTTCTGGTACGTCTTCGCCGCCGTGCTGCTGCTGTCCGCCGCGCTGGTGGTGACGTCGCGCAATCCCGTGCATTCCGTGCTGTTCCTGATCCTGACGTTCTTCAACGCGGCCGGCCTGTTCCTGCTGGCGGGCGCCGAGTTCCTCGCCTTCATCCTGGTGATCGTCTACGTCGGCGCGGTCGCGGTGCTGTTCCTGTTCGTGGTGATGATGCTCGACGTGAACTTCTCCGAGCTGCGCGAGGGGTTCCAGCGCTACGCCCCGGTGGGTGCCGTTGTCGGGCTGGTGCTGTTCGTCGAGTTGGTGGTGTTCGTGGCCGGCTGGCGGATCGCGCCGGCCAACGCGGTGCTGCGGCTGTCCGCGATGCCCGCGGGCGTGTCGAACACTGCGGCGATCGGGCGGGTGCTGTACACGGACTACGCGTTCCTGTTCCAGGTGTCCGGGCTGATCCTGCTGGTGGCGATGATGGGCGCGATCGTGCTGACCCTGCGCGAGCGCACCGCGTCGCGCCACCAGGACATCGCCCGACAGCAGGCGCGCGACCCGGCGCTGAGCCTGTCGATGGTGCGCGTGCCGCTCGGCCAGGGCGTGGGCCAGGGCATCCTGCGCCCGCTGCCCGAGCCCGCGCTGCTGCCCGCCGGCGGCCCCGACGCGCACGGCGAGCACCCGACGCCCTCCGGCGTGGCGGCGGACCACGAAGCGCACGGGGGCCACACCTGATGGCCGTGACCCTGGGCCACTACCTTGCGGTGGGCGCGATCCTGCTGGTGCTGGGCATCTTCGGCATCTTCCTGAACCGCAAGAACGTCATCGTGATCCTGATGTCGATCGAGCTGATCCTGCTCGCGGTCAACCTCAACCTGGTGGCGTTCTCCGCCGCGCTGGGCGACCTGGCGGGGCAGGTGTTCGCGATGTTCGTGCTCACCGTGGCGGCGGCGGAGGCGGCGATCGGGCTGGCGATCGTGGTGGTGTATTTCCGCAACCGCGGCTCGATCCAGGTCGAGGACGTGAACCTGATGAAGGGCTGAGGATGCTGTATGCGACCGCCGTCTTCGCGCCGCTGCTCGGCTCGCTGATCGCAGGGCTTCTCGGCCGGGCCATCGGCGACAGGGCGGCGCAGGCGGCGACGATCCTGCTGATGGCCGTGGCCGCCCTGTGCGGCACGCTGAACTGGGTGGACTACGTCTGGGACGGCGGCGTGCCGGGCGCGCTGTCGATCGGCACCTGGATGGACGTCGGCAGCTTCCAGGTCGGCTGGGACCTGCACCGCGACACGATGTCGATCTCGATGGTGGCGATGGTCACCGCGGTGGCCACCCTCGTGCACGTCTACAGCGTCGGCTACATGGGCCACGAGCATCAGCCGACCTACCGGTTCTTCTCCTACCTGTCGCTGTTCAGCTTCGCGATGCTGGCCCTGGTCAGCGCCGACAACCTTTTGCAGCTGTTCTTCGGCTGGGAGGGCGTGGGCCTCGCGAGCTACCTGCTGATCGGCTACTGGTACGACCGTCCCTCCGCCAACGCGGCGGCGATCAAGGCGATGGTGGTCAACCGGGTCGGCGACCTGAGCTTCGCGGTCGGCATCGCCCTGGTGTTCGTGCTGTTCGGCGCCATCGACTTCCCGACGATCTTCGCCCACGTGCAGGACCACGTCGCCGACACCTACCAAGTGTTCGGCACCGAGTGGCGGGCGTTCGAGGTGATCGGCGTGCTGCTGTTCATCGGCGCGATGGGCAAGTCCGCGCAGATCTTCCTCCACACCTGGCTGCCCGACGCGATGGAGGGGCCGACGCCGGTCTCCGCGCTGATCCACGCGGCGACGATGGTGACGGCCGGCGTGTTCCTGGTGTCGCGGATGTCGCCGATCCTGGAGTTCGCTCCGGCTGCTCTGGCGATGGTCACTGTGATCGGGGGGACGACCTGCTTCTTCGCGGCGACGATCGCCCTGGTGCAGCCGGACATCAAGCGTGTCATCGCCTACAGCACGTGCTCGCAGCTCGGCTACATGTTCCTGGCCGCCGGCGTGGGCGCGTTCCAGGCGTCGATGTTCCACCTCTTCACCCACGCCTTCTTCAAGGCGCTGCTGTTCCTGTGCGCGGGCTCGGTGATCCACGCCATGCACGACGAGCAGGACATGTTCCGCATGGGCGGGCTTTGGCGCAAGATCCCGATCACCTACGTTTGCATGTGGGCGGGCAGCCTGGCGCTTGGCGGCATCTGGCCGTTCGCGGGCTACTGGTCCAAGGACGCGATCCTGGAGAGCGCCTGGGCGGCGGGCACCGGCGTCGGGCTGTACGCGTTCATCCTCGGCACCATCGCCGCGTTCCTCACGGCGTTCTACTCGTGGCGGCTGCTGATCCTGACGTTCCATGGCCGGGCATACGACCCGGACAAGCTGGCGCATGCGCATGAGAGCCCGGCGTCGATGTGGGGGCCGCTGGTGCTGCTCTCCGTGGGCGCGCTGCTCGCGGGCGTGCTGCTCAAGTCGCTGTTCATCGGCGAGGACCAGGGCTGGTTCTGGCGCGGCGCGATCTTCTCCGGGCCGAACAACCATGTCCTGCTGTCGGCAGAGCACGTGCCGACGCTGATCGCCCTGCTGCCCACTGTCATGGGGCTGGGCGGCATCGCGCTGGCCTACCTCCTCTACATGGCGCGGCCCGCGGTGCCGGCGATCCTCGCGGCGCGGTTCCGGCCGGTCTACCTGTTCCTGCTCAACAAATGGTATTTCGACGAGCTGTACGACGCGATCTTCGTGCGGCCGGCGAAGTGGCTGGCGCGCGAGTTCTGGCATGTCGGCGACGAGAGGATCATCGACGGGCTGCCCAACGGCCTCGCGCTGCTGACCACGGACGGCTCGCGCCAGGTGGTGCGGCTGCAGACCGGGTCGATCGCGGTCTACGCCTTCACCATGCTGATCGGCCTCGTGAGCCTGGTCAGCATCTTCCTCCTGTTCCGGTGAGATGATGGCCGCAGGCTTCCCGATCCTGAGCCTCGTCACCTTCCTGCCGCTGGTGGGCTGCGTGTTCATCATGACCGTGCGCGGCACGGAGGAGGTGGTCGCGTCGAACTCGCGCTGGGCGGCGCTGTGGACCAGCCTCGTGGTGTTCGTCATCAGCCTGGTGCTGTGGGCGCGCTTCGATCCGAGCCAGCCGGGCTTCCAGTTCGTCGAGCGCTCGCAGTGGCTGCCGGAGTTCCGCGTCGGCTACGCGATGGGCGTGGACGGCATCAGCGTGCTGTTCGTGCTGCTGTCCACCGCGCTGACGCCGATCTGCATCCTGGCGAGCTGGGAATCGGTGCGCTTCAGGGTGCGCGAGTACATGATCGCGTTCCTGGTGCTCGAGACCATGATGGTCGGCATGTTCTCGGCGATGGACTTCGTCGTGTTCTACATGTTCTTCGAGGGCGTGCTGATCCCGATGTACCTGATCATCGGCGTCTGGGGCGGCACGCGCAGGGTGTATGCGTCGTTCAAGTTCTTCCTCTACACCTTCGCCGGCAGCGTGCTGATGCTGCTGGCGCTGCTGACGATGTGGTTCGTCGCCGGCACCACGGACATCCCGACGCTGATGGCGACGCCGTTCTCCGCGCAGATGCAGTTCTGGCTGTTCCTGGCGTTCCTGGCCTCCTTCGCCGTGAAGGTGCCGATGTGGCCGGTGCACACCTGGCTGCCGGACGCGCATGTGGAGGCGCCGACGGCGGGCTCGGTGATCCTGGCCGGCGTGCTGCTCAAGATGGGGGCGTACGGGTTCCTGCGCTTCTCGGTGCCGATGCTGCCGCAGGCGAGCGCGCAGTTCGCCCCGCTGATGTACGCGCTGGGCGTGATCGCCGTGATCTACACCTCCCTGGTCGCGTTCGCGCAGACCGACATGAAGAAGCTGATCGCCTACTCCTCGATCGCGCACATGGGCGTCGTGGTGATCGGCATCTTCACCTTCGACGTGCAGGGCGTGGAGGGCGCGCTGTTCCTCATGCTGAGCCACGGCATCGTGTCGGCGGCGATGTTCCTCTGCGTCGGCGTGGTCTACGACCGGCTGCACACCCGCGAGATCGCGCGCTACGGCGGCCTGGCGGTCCGGATGCCGCTTTACGCCGCGGTGTTCATGGTGTTCACCATGGGCAACATCGGATTGCCCGGCACGTCCGGCTTCGTCGGCGAGTTCCTTGTCCTCGTCGGCGCGTTCCAGGTCAGCCTGTGGCTGGCGCTGCTCGGCTCGTTCGGCATGGTCCTCGGCGCGGTGTACGGGCTGTACCTGTATCGCCGGGTGATCTTCGGGCGGCTGACGCGCGACGATTTGCGCTCGATGCTGGACCTGTCGCCGCGCGAGATCGGCATCTTCGCGCCGCTGGTGGTGCTGACGCTGTGGATGGGGATCTACCCGAGCAGCTTCACCTCGTTCTTCGGCGCTAGCGTCGACTCAATGGTCGCTCGCCACCAAGTCGCGCTGGGCCTGCCCCGGACCTTCCATGTTGCTGTTGGAATGCCGATCGTAGGATCGTTCCAGTGCGCCGGTGGCGAATGCGCACCTATGGTGAGGACCGTCCGATGAACCCCGTGGCAGCAAATGCCCCTGGGCTGATCGCCGGCCAGCCGCAGGGCCTGGGCGCCTCGGTCGCCGGGCTGTCGCAC
>CAXSES010000001.1:0-7772 GCA_964236225.1 uncultured Acetobacteraceae bacterium | reverse complement strand
GCTGATCGCCGGCCAGCCGCAGGGCCTGGGCGCCTCGGTCGCCGGGCTGTCGCACTGGGCGCTGGCGCTGCCGGAGATCGTGCTCGCGCTCCTGGGCCTGCTGATCCTGGTTTACGGCGTGACGCGCCCGCGCGACTCCGCCCTGGCCTGCACCACGCTGGTCCTGGCGGCGCTGCTGCTCGCGGCGGGGCTGGTCATCCAGTCGCCCGACGGCATCGCCTATGGCGGGCTCGTCGTCTCCGACGCGTTCAGCCGGTTCGCCCAGGTGCTGATCCTGGCGGGCGCCGCGCTGACCACCGTGCTGGCGCTCGACTACAACGAGAAGCAGGAGATCGCGCGCTTCGAGTTCCCGCTGCTGGTGCTGTTCTCCACCATCGGCATGCTGGTGATGGCGCAGGCGGCCAGCCTGATGACCCTCTACATGGGCCTGGAGCTGCAGAGCCTCGCCATCTACGTGCTGTGCTCCTTCGCCCGCGACGACGTGCGCTCCTCCGAGGCGGGGCTGAAGTACTTCGTTCTCAGCGCGCTGGCATCGGGGCTGCTGCTCTACGGCATCTCGCTGTGCTACGGCTTCTCCGGGACCATGCAGTTCTCTCTGATCGCGCAGGCCGTCGCGGCGCCGGGCGGCACCTCCGTCGGCCTGGTGATCGGCATCGTGTTCATCGTGGCAGGGCTCGCGTTCAAGCTGTCCGCGGTGCCGTTCCACATGTGGACGCCCGACGTGTACGAGGGCGCGCCCACGCCGGTGACGGCGTTCATGAGCACGGCACCCAAGGTCGCGCCGTTCGCGGTGCTGCTGCGCGCGATGGTGGTGCCGTTCGGCCACGTTCTGCACGACTGGCAGCAGCTCATCATCCTGGTGTCGATCTGCTCGATGATCCTCGGCAGCTTCGCCGCCATCGGCCAGACCAGCATCAAGCGGCTGATGGCGTATTCCTCGATCGGCCATATGGGCTACGCGCTGATCGGGCTGGCGGCGGGCTCGGAGGCCGGCATACGCGGCACGCTGATCTACCTCGTGACCTACGTGTTCATGAATGCCGGCGCCTTCGCCTGCATCGTCGCGATGCGCCGCCGCGGCCGGGCGCTGGAGCGGATCGCCGACCTCGGCGGCCTGGCCAAGACCGACCCTGTGCTGGCGCTGGTGATGGCGGTGCTGATGTTCAGCATGGCGGGCGTGCCGCCGATGTCGGGGTTCTTCGGCAAGCTGTTCGTGTTCCAGGCGGCCGTGCAGTCCGGGCTGTGGGCGCTCGCGGTGATCGGCGTGCTGACCAGCGTGATCGGGCTGTACTACTACCTGCGGGTGGTGAAGGTGATGTATTTCGACGAGGCGGAGGAGGCGTTCGATGCCCGGGCGGCGTCGCTCTCCTTTGTCGCGGGAGTGGGCGGGCTATTCACCTTCCTGTTCTTCCTGATGCCGGCCCCGGTGGTGCAGGCTGCGGAGACGGCGGCGCGGGCGCTGTTCGGGTGAGAAGCAGGAAGCAGGGAAGGCCAGGGGCTCTGCCCCCATGTCTTGAAGGAGGAGACCCCGCCAAAGGCTCGCCTTTGGAAACCTGGGATTGGGCCAGGGGCACCTCTCGTCTTTCCTTATATGTGCCGGTCCAGGGCGGCTCGCCCTGGCGGGTCCAGGGCAGAGCCCTGGCCTTGCTTCCCTGATGCTTCTCGTCGTCGATGCCGGCAACACCAACATCGTGTTCGCGGTGCATGACGGCGTGCGCTGGGCAGGCATCTTCCGCATCGCGACCGAGGCGCAGCGCACCTCGGACGAGTATGCCGTGTGGCTGATGGCGCTGCTCGCGCTGCGCGGCATCCCGTCCGGCGAGGTGAGCGCCGCGGTGATCGGCACTGTGGTCCCGGCCGCGCTCTACCACCTGCGCCGCCTGTGCCGCGACTGGTTCGAGGTGGAGCCCCTGGTCGCGCGCTCGACGCTGCACTGGGGCTTCGAGATCAGGGTGGACAACCCGGCCGAGGTGGGCGCCGACCGCCTGGTGAACGCGCTGGCGGCGCACGAGCGCTACCGCGGGCCGCTGATGGTGATCGATTTCGGCACCGCGACCACGTTCGACGTGGTGGAGGCCGACGGGGCCTACGTGGGTGGGGTGATCGCGCCTGGCATCAACCTGTCGATCCAGGCGCTGCACCAGGCCGCCGCCCGCCTGCCCAGGATCGGCATCGGCCGGCCGCAGGCGGTGATCGGGCGCTCGACGGTGCCGGCGATGCAGTCCGGCATCTACTGGGGCTACGTGGGCCTGATCGAGGGCCTGGTCGCACGGATCAGGGGCGAGTTCGACCGCCCGCTCAAGGTCGTCGCCACGGGGGGACTGGCGCCGTTGTTCTCCGAGGGGACCACGGTGATGGAGCGCATCGACCCCGATCTGACCCTTGACGGACTTCGCCTGTTGGCGCAGCGCAACCCCACCCCCACATTGTCTCGTGACAGAACACGACTGATTGAAGGCGACTGATGAACGCGATGAACGGCGATCTGGCTTTCCTGCCCCTGGGCGGGACGGGCGAGATCGGCATGAACCTGAACCTCTACCGGTGCAACGGGCGCTGGCTGGCGGTGGATTGCGGCATCGGCTTCGGCGGCTCGGAGATGCCCGAGGTCGAGGTGATGATGCCCGACCCCGCCTTCATCGCCGAGCGGCGCGACGCCCTGGTCGGGCTGGTGATCACCCACGCGCACGAGGACCATATCGGCGCGGTGGCGCATCTGTGGCGCCAGTTGCGCTGCCCGGTGTACGCCACGCCGTTCGCGGCCTCCGTGCTGCGGCGCAAGCTGGGCGAGGCGCAGCTCCTCAACGAGGTGCGCATCCACGTGATCCCGGCCGGCGGCTCCTTCGAGCTGGCGCCGTTCTCCCTGCGGTTCATCTCGGTGGCGCACTCCATCCCGGAGGCGCAGGCGCTGGTGATCCGCACGCCGCACGGGGTGGTGCTGCACACCGGCGACTGGAAGCTCGACGCCAACCCGATGGTGGGGCCGCCCACCGACGAGGCGGCGCTTGAGGCGCTGGGCGACGCGGGCGTCCTCGCGATCGTGTGCGACAGCACCAACGCGCTGGTCGAGGGGCATTCCGGCTCGGAGAGCGACGTGCGGCGCTCGATGGCGACGCTGGTGCGCAGCCTGCAGGGCCGGGTCGCGGTGACCTGCTTCGCCAGCAACGTGGCACGGGTCGAGACGATCGCGCTGGCGGCGCGGGCGGCGGGGCGGTCCGTGGCGATGGTGGGGCGCTCCCTGCGCAACCTCGACCAGTCGGCGCGAGAGACCGGCTACCTGCGCGGCATCCCGGAGTTCGTGCCGGAGGACCAGGCCGGCACCGTGCCGGACGAGAACCTGCTGATGATGGTGACCGGCAGCCAGGGCGAGCCGCGCTCCGCGCTGGCGCGGATCGCGATGGACACTCACCCCAACATCGCGATGGGGCCGGGCGACACGGTGGTGTTCAGCAGCCGCACCATCCCGGGCAACGAGCGCGCCATCGGCACCGTGCAGGACAACCTGGTGCGACGCGGCGTGCGGATCATCACCGCCGAGGACCATCTGGTGCACGTCTCCGGGCACCCGGCGCGCGACGAGCTGCGGCGGATGTACCAGCTCGTGCGTCCGCGCTTCTCGGTGCCGGTGCACGGCGAGTGGCGGCACATGTCGTCGCACGCCGCGCTGGCGCAGGAGGCGGGCGCGACCCCGTTCCTGCTGGAGGACGGCGACCTGCTCAGCCTGTCCGGCAACCGTCCTGAGGTCACGGATTCCGCGACCGTGGGGCGGCTGGCGCTGGACGGCAACCGTCTCGTGCCGATCAACGGCGGGGTGCTGACGGCGCGCAGGCGGATGCTGTTCAACGGCATGGTGATCGCCAGCATTGCGGTGGACGCCGATGGGCATGTGCGCGGCACGCCGAAGGTGGCGGCGCCCGGGCTGTTCGAGCCGGACGAGGCGGAGGCGCTGCGCATCGGCCGCGAGTTCGTCGCAGCGCTGGAGGGCCTGCCGCTGGCGCTGCGCCGCGACGACGAGCCTCTGCTCGACGCCGCGAAGTCGGCGCTGCGCCGCGCGCTGGGCCGCAGGCTGCAGAAGCGGCCTCTGGTGGACGTGCACCTGCTCAGGGTCTGAGCCCGATGGGCTGGTTCACCGGCTGCGTGCTGTACTCGCTAATCTGGTGGACGGTGCTGTTCGCCGTGCTGCCGGTGGGCGCGCGGCCGGTGGCGGACGCGGACGGGGCGACAGGGTGGCGCGGCGCCCCCGAGCGCCCTCTGCTGCTGCGCAAGGTGGCGGCGACGACGCTGATCTCGGCGGTGGTCTGGCTCGGGTGCTATGCGGTCATCAGCAGCGACTGGCTGAGTTTCCGGCATGGCTGGCTTGCGTTGCCTGACGATTAGGCTGGGTCGTGCGGATCTGCACAGAGCTGGGGCAGATTTCCCGCAGGCACCGTGAATACTCTGTGCAGCCGTATCGATTTCCATAGACGGCCAGTCGGCTTGACGCTGATTATCACGACAGGACCAGAGTTTCTTGTCCTACCGTGTGACTGGCGTTTCCTCCCCAAACTTGGCCCGCGTGCTCGGCGCGCGGGCCACCTCTTTGATAACATATTCGTCACTCGTGTCACCTGTAAAATGGCAGCAGCGGCTCCTGGCCAGGCGAATATTGTTGTGCAGTGCACAATGACAGCGCCGTCATCTCGGTCTTCCGAGAACAGTGGGTGCCGGGTATACAGACGGCACACACGATTTACACGCATGAGTTGTATTCTTTATTGGCTGCCTCGGCTGTGCCACACGCAGTGCGCGACGCGATCTGAAACAGTGACGACGCAGCGGCAAGCGACCGCATGAGGCCGCTTCGACCGGCGGCCCGACAGGGAAGCCGGGGTTCGCAGGGAGGGGGAAGCCCGGCCCTGCTTCCCGCCCCGCCCCTGGCGGCGAGCCGGCCCGGCCTGTAGCATCCGCAGTTCCACCGAACCGGATCTGTGATGCGCCTGTCCCGCTCCCTCGTGCCCACGCTCAAGGAAAACCCCGCCGAGGCGCAGATCGTCTCGCACCGTCTGATGCTGCGCGCCGGGCTGGTGCGGCAGAGTGCCGCCGGCATCTATGCCTGGCTGCCGGCTGGCCTGCGGGTGCTGCGCCACATCGAGCGGGTCGTGCGCGAGGAGCAGGACGCGGCCGGGGCGCAGGAGATCCTGATGCCGACGATCCAGCCCGCCGACCTGTGGCGCGAGAGCGGCCGCTACGAGGTTTTCGGCCCGGAGATGCTGCGGCTGCGCGACCGCCACGAGCGCGACCTGTTGTACGGGCCGACCAACGAGGAGGTGCTGACAGACATCATGCGCCACTCGGTGAAGTCGTACCGCGAGCTGCCGCAGATGCTCTACCACATCCAGTGGAAGTTCCGCGACGAGGTGCGCCCGCGCTTCGGGGTGATGCGCGGGCGCGAGTTCCTCATGAAGGACGCCTACAGCGTCGACCTGGACCACGAGGGCGCGGTGGTCAGCTACCGCCGCATGATGCTGGCCTACCTGCGCACCTTCCAGCGCCTCGGCGTGCAGGCGATCCCGATGCGCGCGGACACCGGCCCGATCGGCGGCGAGCTGAGCCACGAGTTCATCATCCTGGCGCCGACCGGCGAGAGCCAGGTGTTCTACGACCAGGCGTTCGAGGCCGACGACCACACCGCGCTGCCCGCCCGGCCCGACGCCGACGCGCTGGCCGCGTTCTACGCGCGCATGACGGGGCGCTACGCCGCCACCGAGGAGATGCACGACCCCGCCGCCTGGGACGCGGTGCCCGAGGCGCAGCGCCGAGAGGGCAGGGGCATCGAGGTCGGCCACATCTTCAACTTCGGCACCAAGTACAGCCTGCCGATGGGCTTTACCGTCGCCGGGCCGGACGGCAGGCCCGTGCATCCGGAGATGGGCTCGTACGGCATCGGCGTGTCGCGTCTGGTGGGCGCGCTGATCGAGGCCAGCCACGACGACGCCGGCATCGTCTGGCCGGAATCCGTCGCGCCGTTCCGCGCCGCCATCCTCAACCTGCGCGTGGGCGACGCCGCCTGCGACGCGATCTGCGAGCGCGCCTACGCGGCGCTGGGCGGCGACGCCCTCTACGACGACCGAGACGAGCGGGCGGGCGCGAAGTTCGCCGATGCCGACCTGATGGGCCACCCGTGGCAGATCGTCATCGGGCCCCGCGGCGCCAAGGCGGGCACCGTCGAGCTGAAGCGCAGGGTGCGCGGCGTGGCGGAGGGCGAGCGCGTGGAGCTGTCTCTGGAGGACGCGCTGGCGCGGGTCGCGGGCGGCCCGGCGCCGGGCGGGGCGATGCAGGGCGGGGCGGCCACCGCCTGATGTTCGGGGCGTTCGAGCGGGCCGTGGCCGGTCGCTACCTGCGGGCGCGGCGCGGCGAGCGGTTCGTCTCGGTGATCGCGATCTTCTCGCTCATCGGCATCGCGCTGGGCGTGGCGACGCTGATCATCGTCATGTCGGTGATGAACGGGTTCAAGTCTGACCTGCTCGGCCGCATCCTCGGGCTGAACGGCGACCTGTCGATCTACTCCGGCGGCGCCACGCTCACCGACTACGACGCGCTGGCGGGCCGCGTGCGCGCGGTGCCCGGGGTGATCGATGCCGTGCCGCTGGTCGAGGGCCAGGTGCTGCTGAGCACCGATCGCGGCAGCTCGGGCGGGCTGGTGCGCGGCATGCGCGCCGCCGATCTGCGCAACCTCCACGAGATCAGCGACAACATCCGTGCCGGCTCGCTCGACGGGTTCGGCGCGGGGACGGTGCCGCCTGCCCCCGCCACGGCGCCCGCCGCAGGCGCTCCGCTTTCGTTCCCGCCTTCGTCTGCGCCCCCGCCTTCGCCTCCGCCCGGGAGCGCCGCCGCCACGACGCCCGGGCCTGCCGCGGCGAACGAGGACGGGATCGCGATCGGCCTGACGCTTGCCCAGCGATTCGGCCTGGCCGTCGGCTCGAAGCTGACCCTGGTCTCGCCGGATGGGGCGGCCACCGCGTTCGGCACAGTGCCCCGCGTGCGCGCCTACCGCGTGGTGGCGATCTTCCAGGCCGGGCTGAACGACTACGACAGCACCTTCGTGTTCCTGCCGCTGGCGGCCTCCCAGGTGTTCTTCCAGAAGCCCGGCCAGGCGACGCAGATCTCCGTCAAGGTGCGCGACCCGGAGCGCGTCGCCCCGGTCACGCGAGCGATCCGCGCGTCGCTCGACGCCCAGCCGCCACCGGGAGGGCCGGTGCGGGTCGTGGACTGGACGCAGAGCAACAACAGCTTCTTCGCCGCCATCCAGGTCGAGCAGAACGTCATGTTCCTGATCCTGACGCTGATCATCCTGGTCGCCGCATTCAACGTGGTCAGCTCGCTGATCATGATGGTCAAGGACAAGACGCGCGACATCGCCGTGCTGCGCACGCTGGGCGCGCGTCGGGGCGCCATCATGCGCATCTTCCTGATGTGCGGCGCCTCGGTCGGCGTCACCGGCACTCTGCTCGGCACCGCGCTCGGCGTGGTGTTCTGCGCCAACATCGAGCGCATCCGGCTCGCGCTGCAATCCGTCACCGGCACCGACCTGTTCAGCCCGGAGGTGTACTACCTGGAGCACCTGCCGGCGAAGCTCGACTGGAGGGAGGTCAGCCAGGTCATCCTGATGGCGCTGGTCCTCTCCCTGCTGGCCACGCTCTACCCGAGCTGGCGGGCGGCGCGCACCGACCCGGTCGAGGCGCTGCGGCATGAGTAGGCGGGCAGGGCCAGACTCTGCCAGGGCCGGAAAGGCA